>JAUNCB010000175.1 GCA_030526765.1 Bacillota bacterium | reverse complement strand
ATCTCTGTCTTTTCGCTGGTTGCCATTTCCTTCAGCTCCACTCTGCCGCTTTCCAGCTCGGAGTCGCCCAGGATCACGGAATATTTTGCGCCGATCTTATTGGCATATTTCATCTGCGCCTTCACGCTTCTTTCCACGGTATCACAGTCTGCCTTGATGCCTGCTTTTCTCAGCTCATAAGCCAGTGCCTGTGCCTTCAGAAGACCTGCCGCACCCATGGAGCCGATGTAAACATCTCTTTCGGGCACTTCCTCAATGGCACCGTTCTGTCTTTCCAGAATCATGACCAGTCTTTCGATACCCAGACCGAAGCCAACTGCGCCTGTGGGCTTGCCGCCCACCTCTTCCACCAGATTATCGTATCTGCCGCCGCCGCAGAGGGTCAGACCGTTGGATACGAATTCGAATACGGTTCTGGTATAGTAGTCCAGACCACGCACGATCTTGGGATCGATGGTGAAGGCAATGCCGTTTGCAGTCAGGATATCCTGCACCTTCTGGAAGTGGGCGGTACATTCCTCATCCAGACAATCCAGCACAGAGGGTGCATTTGCCACGATATGCTGACAGGATTCCTCCTTACAGTCCAGCACACGCAGAGGGTTCTTGCCGAATCTTTCTCTGCAGGTAGGACACAGCTTATCCAGATTCTGACCGATGAATTCCTTCAGTGCCTTATTGTATTTTGCACGGCATTCGGGGCAGCCCAGACTGTTCATCCGCAGCTCAATGCCCTCCAGACCCAGCTCCTCCAGCAGTGTGATGGCTACGGAAATAACCTCCGCATCCTGTGCCGCACTGTAGGAGCCCAGCATTTCGATGCCGAACTGGTGGAACTGTCTCTGTCTGCCTGCCTGTGTGTTTTCACAGCGGAAGGTGGGGTTGATGTAGTACAGCTTGGTGGGCTGTGCCTGATTGTGCATCCCATGCTCGATATACGCACGAACCACGCCTGCTGTGCCCTCGGGGCGCAGGGTCAGGCTTCTATCCCCGTCATCGGTGAAGGTATACATTTCCTTCTGCACGATGTCTGTGGTTTCGCCCACGCCTCTTGCAAACAGCTCTGTGAATTCAAACATGGGTGTTCTGATCTCACCGATGCCGAAGGTTTCACAGATGCGTCTCATTTTTCCTTCGATCTCCTGCCAAGCCTTAACCTCAGCACCGTAAATATCCTTTGTCCCTTTTACTAACTGGATCATACATTTCCTCCTTGGGGCAAACCCGTTCTTTTTCTTTCTATCATTTCATCGATACGACCGATGTAGTCTTCAATGCTCTTTACGTTGAATACCCGCTCGATGCGGTCTGTTTCGGGGTCCACGGTTTTGGTGCTCGCCCCTGCCCCCGCTGCCAGAATGGTCTGCTTTTCCTCCATGATCTGGACATTATAGACCCCTTCCTTGCCGGGATGGCAGTATCCAACATTTTCAAAATTGCCCACCATATTTTTCTGGCGGTACATATAATAGGGCTCCATGCCCATTTGATTTGCATATTCCGCTGCAATATTCAGCATCTCCTCCAGCATGTCCGCAGTGGTCAGATCGTGCTGATCCAGCTCCTCTCTCAGGCGGGAGGCTCTTTTTACCGCAAGGGTATGCACCGTCACATTATCCGGTTCCAGCTTCCGAATCTCCTCCATGGTATGGGCAACATCCGCTGCATCCTCCCCGGGCAGACCAAGGATCAGATCCATGTTGATATTTTCATGACCTTCCTCCCTTGCCTCGTGGAACACACGGCAGATATCCTCCACGCTGTGCTTTCTGCCCACGGCAAGGAGGGTCTTGTCATTCATGGTCTGGGGATTGATGGAAATACGGCTGACACCGTACGCCTTCATCAGACGAAGCTTTTCTCTGGTGATGGTATCGGGACGGCCTGCTTCCACGGTGTATTCCATCGTTTCATCAGGATGGAACAGTTCCTCCACCTTCTGCAGCAGCCGCTCCAGCTGTGCCTCATTGAGGGAGGTGGGTGTGCCGCCGCCGATGTAGATATTCTTCATAATGAAGCTTTTGCTGTATGCCGCCAGCCAGTCCAGCTCTTTGAACATGGCATCCAGATATTCATCCACACGGTTTTTATACTGATGGAGGGGATATGCCGTAAAGGAGCAGTAGAGGCATCGGGTAGGACAGAAGGGGATGCCGATATAAAGGCTGATCTCCTCGGGCTTATTTCCCTTAAGGATCTTCTGCTCTGCCTTTGCCACCTTCACCGCCAGCTCTGCCTTATGGGGCATCACCAGATAATCCTCCGTCAGAAAGCGCATACATTCTGCATCGGATTTTCCTTCCTCCAGCATGATGCTCACCAGCTTTGCGGGGCGCACCCCTGTCAGCAGCCCCCACTGGGGACGGATGCCCGTTTCCTGTATCAGAAGCTCATAGATCGTCCGTTTGACGATCCGCTTCTGCTCCTTCTCCGTCAGAGAAGCCTCGTCATATTCCATGCTCCATACGGAAATTTCCGCTCCACGGCGATAAAGCATTGCCGAAGCAATGCCTTTTTTCATTTCGCTCTTTACGGTGATCTCCGCCTCCGTCACTTCCTCTGTACGGGTGTAGTGACGATTGGCAAGGAACACCTGAATCATTGTCTGCACATCATTCTGCAGCTCATGTCCTGCAAGGACATAATAGATCATATCCGTATCCATAAGCATCAGAACAGCTTTTCGCTGTCTATCAGCAGTGTAACAGGACCGTCATTAACCAGCGCAACTTTCATATCCGCCTGAAAAACACCCTGTTGTACCTTTTTGATACCCAGTGTCTGGGCTTTGGCACACAGCTTATCAAACAGCTCTGTTGCGATTTCGGGTGCTGCGCCGCCGCTGTAGCCAGGGCGTCTGCCCTTTCTGGCATCCCCGTACAGGGTGAAATTGGGTACGATGAGAAGCTCCCCTTCGATATCCAGCAGGGAAAGGTTCATCTTGCCGTTTTCATCCTCGAAGATACGCAGGTTGATCACCTTATCCAGCATATAATCAATGGTTTTATCGGTATCTGTGCCCAGCATGCCAAACAGCACCATGATGCCCTTGCCGATCTCGCCGACAACCTGACCGTCGATGGTAACGCTTGCTTCTGTTACTCTCTGTAATACTGCTCTCATTTCTTCCTCCAATAATTACATTTCTATTTTAAAATACAGCCCTCTTAGCCGAGGCCGGAAACACGTTCCACCTCTACGATGTCCTTCAGCCCCTTCAGGCGCTTTGTGACTCTTTCCAGCTGCTCCTTGGTTTTGATCTCAATGGTGATATTAAAGATCGCCAGCATTTCCTTTGTGGTTCTTACATTAAAGCCCTTTACGGAAATATCATCATCCGCCAGCTGACGGCTGATCTCAAGGATCAGACCCACTCTGTCATTGGCTGTGACTCTCAGCTCTGCCAGATAGGAGGTGTTGGTGTCGCCCTTGGCGAACTGGGTATCCCATTCCGCATTGATGAGGCGGCCTCTTTCGTCATTGCTCAGATTGATGACATTCACACAGTCGGTGCGGTGGATGGTTACACCACGGCCACGGGTCACGAAGCCGACGATCTCATCCCCCGGTACGGGGCTGCAGCACTTGGAAAAGCGCACAGCCACATCGCCGATGCCCTCTACCACGATACCGCTCTTGCTTTTATGCTTCTTCACAGGCTTCGCATCGATGGTCTTTTCAAAGTCCTTCAGTACATCCTCTGCCGTCTGTGTTTTCCGTT
>JAUNCB010000174.1 GCA_030526765.1 Bacillota bacterium | reverse complement strand
TTGATACAGCAAGTCAAAAGATTCCTCTTATTTTTTCTCTTTGCGTACAAAAAGGATCCAGCTGACTGCACAGACTGCCGCTGCGATAAAAGCCGCCGCTGCACCGATGCCGATGCCTGCCTTCTGGAGCAGTGCCCCCAGCACCAGACAGACCACGACCCCTGCCTGCCGCAGCAGTTCCCCCTGACGGATGGGCTCCTTTTTTTCTTCTTCGTCTATGAATTTAGGCATGGAAATGCCCCCTTTCTCTGTCCTTAAATATATATTATAACATAATTTTTCCTTGATTTCTCCCGAAAAACAAAGGATTTCCGCTTTTTTTCATCATTCCTTCATGATTCTTTCAAACTTTCTTAAGTTTTCATTCATATTTTGTCCATATTTCAGCGGTATACTTTAGGAGAAGTCAAAAGGACGCCCCCTTTTACTTCCCGCCGGCGGCTTACTTCCCCGAGAACGCCGCCGGCACCCCTTCCCTATGGAAAGCATTCCATTTTTGGTTTAAATAGATTATTACCCTCCCCTTATAGAAAAAGCAGCCCGAAAGGCTGCTTTTTCTATTGTCCGAAGCAATAAAAAAGGAGTGTCTCCCATTCGGGGACACTCCCTAATTTTTTTACATGAAGCTCTTTCTCCAGATGGAGGGTGCAAAGAGCATAACGATGGGGAAGATCTCCAGTCTGCCTAAGAGCATATCAAAGCAGAGCACCAGCTTGGAGAAGCCGGAGAAGAAGGAGAAATTCTCTACAGGGCCTACCATGCCGAGACCGGGGCCTACATTGCCCAGGCAGGTCACAACAGAGGTGAGGGATGTGGTAAAGTCATGGTTATCGAAGGACACCAGAATAAAGGAGCCCAAAAGCAGCACCAGATATACCACCAGATAGCCTGTTACACCGCGGATAACATCCTCCTCCACCTTATAGCCGTCCAGCTTGATGAGGTTGACGGAACGGGGATGCACGATATGGCGGATCTCCCGATATGCCAGCTTCAGCAGGATGATCAGACGGGAAACCTTCAGACCGCCGCCGGTGGAGCCTGCACAGGCACCCAGCACCGTAAGGCAGAAAATGAGGGTTTTGGAGAATTCCGGCCACAGGTCAAAGTTTGCCGTTGCAAAGCCTGTGGTGGTGATGATTGCCGCCACCTGGAAGATCGCATGACGGAAGGCACTTTCAAAGGTAGGATAGAGGCTGAGGATATTTCCTGTAATCAGCACCACACTGATGACGATAATCGCCAGATAATAGCGCAGCTCCTCGTTTTTCCAGATATTTTTGAAGTCCCTGAGAATCAGCAGATAATACAGGTTGAAGTTCACGCCGAACAGCAGCATGAACACCGTGATCACATACTCAAAATATGCATTGTCATAGCCTGCGATACTGGAATTGAGGATCGCAAAGCCGCCTGTGCCCGCTGTGGAGAAGGCGTTTACCACACTGTCAAACAGGGGCATCCCGCCTAAAAGCAGCAGCACCATTTCAATCAGAGTCAATACGATATAGATCGTATACAAAAGCTTTGCTGTGGATTTTACCTTTGGCACCAGCTTGGAAACCATGGGGCCGGGTGCTTCCGCCTTCATCATATACATGGAGCGTTCATCCCCCATGGGCAGGATCGCCAGCATAAACACCAGAATCCCCATACCGCCGATCCAATGGGTAAAGCTGCGCCAGAAAAGGATACTCATGGGCAGCCCTTCGATCTCCGTCAGGATGCTGGCACCTGTGGTGGTGAAGCCGGAAACGGTTTCAAAAAAGCAGTTGATGAAGCCATGAATGGTTCCGCTCAGATAAAAGGGCAGAGAACCGAACAGAGACATGACGATCCACGAAAGGGCAACCACAACAAAGCCCTCTCTGCCATAGATGCTCTTATTTTCGGGCTCCCGATGGCGGATCAGCGTGCCGCAGATCATACAGGCCGCAACCGTGATCAGAAACGCCTTCTGGGCAGGCTTTTCTCCATAGCCGAAGGAAAGCACTGTCGGTATGAGCAGCAGCAGCCCCTCGATGCGAAGCAGGCTCCCCAGTACATAAGCGATCATTTTATAATTCATACTATTTTCACCTGTTTCAGATATTATTTCAGAATATTTATCAGATCCGTCAGTTTTTTATGGGTGGTCACGATGATGACACTGTCCCCCTCCTCGATGGTATCGTTACCGCCGGGGATGATGATGCGATTGCCGCGGATGATGGTGGCAACCAGTACATCCTCTCGGGTTCTCAGATCCTTCAGCGGAACCCCTACCACGGGAGAAGCCTTTTTCACCTTGAATTCCAGTGCTTCCACCTGATCGTTTACCAGCTTATGCAGTGCCTCTACATTGCTGGAGCCTGCAGAATTCTGCATGGCACGCACATAGCGGACAATATTGCTGGCTGCAATGGTTTTGGGGGAAATGAAACCGTCAATATCCAGATTATCCAGAATCTCATCAAAGGAGATACGGTTGATCTTGGCAATAACCTTGGATACCTTTCTTGCCTTGGCATAAAGGGCTACTACGATATTTTCCTCGTCCATACCCGTCAGGCAGACCAGTGCATCCGTATTTTCCAGCCCTTCCTCCTGCAGGAGGTCCTTATCGGTGCCGTCGCCGTGGATGATGACAGCATCGGGCAGCATTTCGCAAAGATATTCGCAGCGGTTATAATCCATTTCGATGATCTTTACCCGTACATGCATGGAAAGCAGATCCTTCGCCAGATAATAAGCCAGTCTGCCGCCGCCCAGGATCATAACGGATTTTACCCCTGTACGGAAGATACCGATGGTACGGAAGAATTTGGCGATCTCCATATGCGGAGCGGTCAGATTGATCTTATCCCCTGCCTGCAGCACAAAGTCACCGCCGGGAATATAAACCTCTCCTGCACGCTGCACCGCACAGACCAGAACCTTTACCTGAAATTCCTTATAAATTGCCCACAGAGGCATACCGTCCAGCACACTGCCGGGAGCGATCTTGATCTCTACCAGTTCCACTCTGCCGCGGGCAAACATTTCGATCTTCAGCGCAGAGGGGAAGCGCAGCAGACGGGAGATCTCCGATGCCGCCGCCAGTTCGGGATTTACCGCCATACTCAGACCCAGCTCGTCCTTCAGTTCACGGATCTGTTCGTAATATTCGGGGTTTCTGACACGGGCAATGGTGTTATTTACCCCTACTTTTTTTGCCACCAGACAGGAAAGCATATTTACCTCGTCCAGAGAGGTAGCTGCAATGAGGATATCCGCATCGGGCACCCCTGCCTTTCTCTGCACTGCCATGCTGGCACCGTTGCCCTCCACACTCATGATATCCATGGTGTTGGATGCCTGATTGAGGACTTTGGTATTATTATCGATCACAATAATGTCATGTCCTTCACCGGAGAGCTGTCTGGCGATGGTTCCGCCGACCTTACCGTCCCCAACGATCACAACTTTCATATTGTTTCCTCCTTGATTTCAAACCCCTGCGCCTGCGCACACGGGGACATAGTACACTCATCATAATATCTTAGCACTTTCCGCTTGAAAATACAAGAATTTTCCGTTTTTTGCAGCTTCCCGAAAAAAAGCCCCAAAGGGGAAAACCCTTCGGAGCTTAGTCTTTACCTGTTCTCTGTTTTTTATTTTGCACACTTTTCCTTCATGATGGAAACCAGATCGGAAAGGGCAATCTCTGTCTTTTCGCTGGTTGCCATTTCCTTCAGCTCCACTCTGCCGCTTTCCA
>JAUNCB010000173.1 GCA_030526765.1 Bacillota bacterium | reverse complement strand
TTCCGCCCCGCACTCCCTTCGTGGGCAGAGATTTCAATGTGACCCGTGCAGGGATCCACGCAGACGGCGTTGCCAAAGACGAAGAGATCTATAATATCTTCAATACAGGAAAGATCCTTAACCGCCCTCTCAGCGTAGAGGTAAACAAAAACTCCGGACTTTCGGGCGTTGCCTACTGGATGAACCAGTTTTTACAGCTTCCTGACGGGAAAAAGCTCCATAAAAATGATCCTGAGGTAGCTATCCTGAAGGAATGGGTTGATAAACAGTACGAAGGCGGACGCATGACCTTCATTTCCGAAGAAGAAATGGAAGAAGCTTTAAAAACACTGCTGCCCCAGTTTGCAGCTGATATGAAATGATTTTTCGGGAGGAAAAGAAAATGGGAATGAATTTAACACAAAAACTGATCCAAAGCCATCTGGTAAGCGGTGAAATGATCGCCGGAAAAGAAATCGCCATCAAAATCGACCAGACATTAACACAGGACTCCACAGGAACCATGGCATATCTGCAGTTTGAAGCCATCGGGATCCCTCGGGTAAAAACTGAAAAATCCGTAGCATATATCGACCATAACACATTGCAGACAGGCTTTGAAAATGCGGACGACCATAAATATATCCAGACAGTTACCTCCAAGCACGGCATTTATTTCTCCAAGCCCGGTAACGGCATCTGTCATCAGGTGCATCTGGAACGCTTCGGTAAGCCCGGCAAAACCCTGCTCGGCTCCGACAGTCATACACCTACCGGCGGCGGCATCGGTATGCTTGCCATTGGTGCAGGCGGTCTGGATGTTGCTGTAGCCATGGGCGGCGGTGCATACTATCTGGCTATGCCCAAGGTTTGCCGTATCAATCTGACAGGAACACTCTCCCCCTGGGTAACCGCAAAGGATGTAATCCTTGAGGTACTGAAACGCCTTTCCGTAAAAGGCGGCGTGGGAAAGGTAATGGAATATGCCGGCGAAGGCATCAAGACCCTTTCCGTTCCCCAGAGGGCTACCATTACAAATATGGGTGCAGAGCTGGGCGCAACCACCTCTGTTTTCCCCTCCGATGAAGTAACAAAGGCATTTCTGGATGCCCAGGGCAGAGGAGAAGACTGGATCGAGCTGTGTGCCGATGCAGATGCTGTTTATGATGAAGAGGTAACCATCGCACTGGATGAGATCGTCCCTCTGGTTGCCTGCCCCCACTCTCCCGATAATATCAAAAATGTGGCAGATATTCAGGGACTGAAGGTGGATCAGGTTGCCATCGGCTCCTGCACAAACTCCTCCTATACAGATATGATGACAGTCGCTTCCCTGCTGAAGGGAAAATCTGTTCATCCCGATGTAAGCCTTGTTATCGCCCCCGGCTCCAAGCAGGTTATGAATATGCTGGCGGCAAACGGCGCATTGGCGGATATTATTTCCGCAGGGGCAAGAATTCTGGAATGCGGCTGCGGTCCCTGCATCGGTATGGGACAGGCACCTGCCACCAATGCCGTTTCCCTGCGCACCGTGAACAGAAACTTTGAAGGCAGAAGCGGCACAAAATCCGCACAGGTCTATATCGTATCCCCCGAAACAGCCGTTGCATCCGCACTGGCAGGTGTGGTAACAGACCCTCACTGTCTGGGAGATGCCCCTCTCATCTCCATGCCGGAGCATTTCATGGTCAATGATAATCTGATCATCCCTCCCGCTGCGGAAGGAACTAATGTGGATGTGATAAGAGGCCCCAATATTCAGCCCTTCCCCAAAAATACAAAGGTACCCAAAGAGATCAAAGGCGACAGTCTGATCAAGGTGGAGGATAACATCACCACAGATCATATCATGCCCTCCAACGCAAAGCTGCTGCCCTTCCGCTCCAATGTGCCCTATCTGGCAGACTACTGCCTGACCCCCTGTGATCCCGAATTCCCTGCCAGAGCGAAAAAAGCAGGTGGCGGCTTTATCATTGCAGGACAGAATTACGGACAGGGCTCCAGCCGTGAGCATGCGGCACTGGCTCCTCTGCAGCTGGGCGTAAAAGGGGTTATTGCCAAATCCTTCGCCCGTATCCATATGGCAAATCTGATCAACAATGGCATTCTGCCCCTTGTATTCGTTAATGAATGGGATTATGACAGCATCCAGCTGGGTGATGAGCTGATCGTGAAATATGCCGCAGATCAGATCAAGGGCGCTGTAAAGGGTCAGGAGGTCATGGTAACATGCACCCGCACAGGCAAGGACTTTGCAACAAGACTGAATATTTCCGACAGACAGGCTGATATTTTACTGGCAGGCGGTCTGCTGAACTATACCAAAGATGCAAAATAACCCCTCCTGTTTTGCAGGAAATATCCGAAACGAAAGGAAGGTAACTCATTATGGCATATAAAGTAACTCTGATCCCCGGTGACGGCAGCGGCCCCGAAGTGGTTGCTGCGGCAAAAAAGGTCGTGGAGGCAACCGGTGTTTCCATCGACTGGGATGAAATGGAAGCCGGTGCGGCAATGATCGAAAAATATGGCACTCCCCTGCCCGATCATGTGATCGATTCCATCCGCAAAAACGGTGTTGCACTGAAGGGGCCCATTACCACTCCCGTCGGTACAGGCTTCCGAAGTGTAAATGTGGCTCTGCGGAAAACCTTCGATCTTTACGCCAATGTGCGCCCCGCCAAAACATATCCCGGGGTCATCACAAAATTTGACAACATTGATCTTGTGATCGTTAGAGAAAACACAGAAGACCTTTATGCAGGCATTGAGCATATGATCGGCGAGGATGCAGCAGAAAGCATCAAGCTCATCACAAGAAAAGGCTGTGAACGCATCTGCCGCTATGCCTTTGAATATGCAGTGAGAGAAGGCAGAAAGAAAGTAACGGCAGTGCATAAGGCAAATATCATGAAATGCACCGACGGGCTCTTCCTCAGTGTAGCCAGAGAGATTGCAAAGGAATATCCTCAGATCGCATTTGATGACAGCATCGTAGATGCCATGTGTATGCGTCTGGTGATGCATCCCGAAGATTATGATGTTCTGGTATGCCCCAACCTTTACGGCGACATCGTTTCCGATCTGTGCGCAGGTCTGGTGGGCGGTCTGGGTCTGACACCCAGTGCAAATATCGGTGTGGACGGTGCTATTTTCGAGCCGATCCACGGCTCCGCCCCCGATATTGCTGGTCAGCATAAAATCAATCCCACTGCCTGTATCCTCTCCGCAAGCCTCATGCTTGCCCATCTGGGCGAAGCAAAGGCTGCTGCAGCCATCGAAAAGGCTGTTTCTGCAGTGATTTCCGAAGGAAAAACACTGACACAGGATATGGGTGGCACGGCATCCACAGAGGAATTTGCCGATGCAGTGATCGCAAAGCTCTGATATAGCAAAAGCCGAGTCATTTGACTCGGCTTTTTTTCCTGCTGTTATTTGTTTTTCAGTGCTTTCAGCTTCAGAATCTCATCCAGAATGCAGTGAGAAACCTCTTCCTTTGTCAGCAGTTCCAGTTCGATTTCTTCTTCCTTGGAAATCATGGTAACCACATTGGTATCGGTACCAAAGCCGCTGCCTGCCACCTTCAGATTGTTTGCAACCACCATATCAATGTTTTTCTTTGTCAGCTTCACACGGGAGTTTTCCAGCATATTCTGGGTTTCCATGGAGAAGCCGCAGTAGAACTGCCCTTCTCTGCGATTTTCACCCATATATTTCAGAATATCCTGTGTTCTGGTAAGAGGAATGGACATATCTCCGTCTTTTTTCTTTGT
>JAUNCB010000172.1 GCA_030526765.1 Bacillota bacterium | reverse complement strand
ATCAATGCAGCCGCTGTGCACAAAGTCTCCCTTTCCGCTTCTGCGGGGCAGAGCCTCTCCTGTCAGCGCCGCCGTATCCAGAAGGGCTTCTCCCTCCAGAATCATGCCATCCAGCGGGATGCGTTCCCCTGCCTTTACCAGAAGCACATCTCCTACCCGCACCTGCTCCGGCGGCATCTCCTGTGCTCCCTTTTCCGAAAGCACCCTTGCAAAATCCGGCCGGATCTCCAGCAGGGCTGTAATGGATTTTCTGGAGCGTTCCACCGCATAGGACTGGAAGGCTTCCCCCACCTGATAAAACAGCATGACGAATACCGCCTCTGCCGCTTCTCCAATGGCGAAGGCGCCAATAGTGGAAACAGACATCAGGAAATTCTCATCAAAAACCTGTCCTCTCCTGATATTACGCACCGCCCGCAGCAGCACATCATAGCCAAACACCAGATATGCCCCCAGAAACAGGATCGTTTTCCATCCCGCAGCCTGTACCATAAGGGCAGCGAAAAACAGCAGAAGCCCCGCCCCGAAACGAAGAAGCAGTCTTTTTCCAAAGTTCCGCTCCCCTTCATGGATATGTCCGCAGCTGCAGGCATGCTCCATCCCGCAGCCACAGCCTTCTGCTCCGCAGCAAGTCGCTTCCTTTTTTGCCGTATCCGCAAAGAGCACCCCCACCTCCGGTTCAAACCGGTGTACGGTTTTCTCAATGACATCCTGCATCCTTTCTGCAGAAACTGCATCGCCATAGGTCAGTGTCAGCTCCTGCTTCATCAGATTGATGGAAACCGCCTCTGTTTCCGCCATCTCCGCCAGAACAGTTTCGATCTTTCCCGCACAGTTTGCACAGGTCAGCCCCTTCAGGGTCACCTTCATCTCCTTCATTTCTCGCCCTCATTTCTTCGCATGAACACTTATTCATATATTTTCCAAAACAGGGGACTGTCTGAAACAGTCCTCCAAAAAAGCTTTATTGATGATAGCCTCGCTTATGGCATAGATGCACCATCCCCTGCTGCAGCACATTCTCCACATGCTCATCATCCAGAGAATAGAAAACGATCTTGCCTTCCTTCCGATATTTTACCAGATCATGCTGCCGCAGCACCCGCAGCTGATGGGAAACCGCCGACTGGCTCATTTCCAGAGCCTCTGCCAGCTCCCCCACATTTTTTTCACCCTCCAGAAGGGTATGCAGGATGCGGATACGGGTGCCGTCACCGAACACCTTGAAAAATTCCGCCATCTCATGGACAAAATCCATCTCCAGTTCTCTTTCTTCTGCTGTCTGCATTTCTTCCCCTTCTTTCACATGAATATCTGTTCATATATTATCATTTTCGCCCATTTCCGTCAAGGGGATGCTCCGGCAAACCCATCAGCTCCAGAAAGCCTCTCAGGGCATGGGGTACCGCCACATTTTTCAGCCGCACCATACCAATACTCCGCTTGGGCACAGGAGGCACCACAGGAATCTCATACAGCTTCCCTTCCTCCAGTTCTCTGGTCAGTTCTCGGATCACATAGGTCACCCCAAGATTGATTTTTGCAAAATCGATCAGCAGATCCAGACTGCCGATCTCCAGAATGGGACTCAGCACAACGCCGTTTTCTTCTGCATATCGGCTGATGTAGCGTCTGGAATTGCTGACCTCCTCCAGCATCATCAGCGGATACTGGGGCAGCTCCTTCAGACGGATGCCCTTTTCCGAAAGGCGGCGGTATTTTTCTCCGCCCACCAGCACATCATGGATCTCCATACAGGGAATGACCTCCAGATCCTCTCCCTCTGCAATGGGCAGGTTCACAAAGCACATATCCACCGCTCCGCTCCGAAGCAAACGCAGGGATTCCTCCGTCGTCTTATTGGTGATCCGAATGGTAATATCCGGATATTTTTTATGATACTGCTCCAGATAATACAGCAGGAAATTGGCGATCAGCGTATCATTGGCACTGATCTTCAGTTCGCCCATCTCCATGTGGATCATCTGATTATATTTCTCCTCCGCTGCCTGTATCAGACCCATGGCACGCTCCAGATAGGTATACAGCAGCTTTCCTTCTGCCGTGGGGTATACCCCCTTGGCTGTACGCACCAGCAAAGGCCCGCCCATGCGATCCTCCAGCTGACGGATCGACATACTGACCGCAGGCTGGGAAATAAACAACTCTCTTGCCGCCGCAGACATATTACCTGTGCGGACAACCATACAGAAAATACGGTACAGATCCAAAGAAACATCCATCTTCATGTCGTTTCCCCCTTCTCTTTTGTTTTCTATTATTATACAGAATCCGAAATCCATCCGCAACAGGGATAAGGCATCCTGATATGCAGATTTATCTCTGCTCCGCCATTTTCTTCCTTTCCATTCGACGATCCTTCCATTTTTCCGCCTCCACCACAGGCAGCGGCACCAGCGAAAGCCCCACCACCACAAGCCACTGGACTCCCTGCAGAGGGCAGACCCCAAAAATCTGCGCCAGCGGCGAAATCAGAACGACCCCGATCTGCAGCAGGCAGCCCACCCCAAAGGCTCCAAGCAGCCAGGGATTGCTCCCAGGGGAAATATGGAATAAGGAACGCTCGGAGCGCATATTAAAGGCATGCACCAGCTGAGAAAGGGAAAGTACCGCAAATGCCATGGTGCGGCCTGTGACATAACCCCTTCCTTCGTCAAAAAGAATATGTCCTATGCCAAACGCCAGAAGGGCAAGCATCCCGATCATCATACCCTCCACCGCAATGCGTCCGCCCAGCCCTCCGCTGAAAAGGGAGCTTTCCCTTCTGGGTGGACGCTCCATGATATCTTCCGCCGCAGGCTCCAGCCCAAGGGCAAGGGCAGGCAGGGAATCCGTCACCAGATTCACCCAGAGAAGCTGAATGGGCAGCAGCGGTGCCGCCCAGCCCAGAAGCATGGCCGCAAAGATGGTGATGATCTCTCCGATATTGCTGGAAAGCAGGAAATGAACTGCCTTTTGAATATTATCGTAAATGCCCCTGCCTTCCCGCACCGCCTCCACAATGGTAGCAAAATTGTCATCCATCAGCACCAGATCCGCCGCACCCTTTGCCACCTCTGTACCGTTTTTCCCCATGGCGCAGCCAATATCCGCCGCCTTCAGAGCAGGGGCATCGTTGACACCGTCTCCCGACATGGCTGTCACCTTCCCCAGCCTCCGAAAAGCCTCCACGATCCGTACCTTGTGGGTCGGCGTGACCCGTGCAAATACCGTACAGCGTTCCACCGCCTCTGCCAGTTCCGCCTCCGAAAGCCGCTCCAGCTCCTGTCCTGTTATCATGCTGTCTCCATTTGTAAAAATGCCAAGCTGAGAAGCGATCGCCTTTGCAGTCAGAGCATGATCCCCCGTGATCATAACAGGACGGATACCTGCTCCTTTGCAGATTTCCACCGCTTTTTTCGCATCCTTTCTGGGCGGATCCATCATTCCTGCCATTCCTGCGAAAACAAGATCTTGTTCCAGTTCCTCCGCCGTAAAAAACAACGGCTCCTTCTCCCATTCCCGAAAAGCCACCGCCACCACCCGCAGGGCCTCCGCCGCCATCTCTCCGTTTTTCAAACTGACTTCACTTTTTCTGCGGCTGTCAAAAGGTACCTGTCCCTCTCCCGCCAGACAACGGCTGCATTTGGAAAAAAGCACATCCGGCGCCCCCTTTGTAACAGAGATCCATTTTTCTCCGCTGCGGTGTACCGTTGTCATCAGCTTCCGCTCCGAGGTGAAGGGCACCTCCCCTATGCGAGGCAGCTCCTGCCAGATACCTTTCAGAGATACGCCGCCCTCCT
>JAUNCB010000171.1 GCA_030526765.1 Bacillota bacterium | reverse complement strand
ATGACACAGTAGGTGCAGAAATTATCACAGCCTTCGGAAATTTTCAGATAGGCAAAATAAGGTGCAGTGGAAAGAACACGGAGCTTGCCGTTTTCATCCTGCATGGCAAGGTCGATGCTTTCCAGATGCTTCACCTGCTGTTTGCCCGCCAGAATTTCATTTGCCACCTCTGCAATGGATTCGTAAGCCGTAGTGCCAACGATGGCATCTACTTCAGGCAGTTCATCAAAAAATTCCGCTTCATACCGCTGCCCCAGACAGCCTGCCACAATGAGACCTTTGCAGTTGCCTACTTCAGGATCCTTGTACTGCGCCATTTCCAGAATGGTTTCAATACTTTCTTCCAGTGCATCCTTGATGAAGCAGCAGGTATTCACTACGATAATGTCTGCTTCTGCTTCATCCGCCACGGCTGTGTAGCCGTTTTTCTGCAGGATACCCAGCATAACTTCACTATCAACTCTATTTTTATCGCACCCCAGAGAGGTGAATGCGATCCTCTTATTCATTGTATTCCTCCTTCAAACTATCAAAGGGATAGCAATATTTTCACATCATAGTATTTTACTACAAATGCAGAGAAATTGCTATATTTCCGCAAAAATCTTTTCAGGTTCTTTCTGGGAAAAGAAAAAGTCCTCCTCTGAGGACTTTCATGCTTATTCTTCTGTTTTATAATTTTCTACCAGCCATTCCAGTTGATCTGTCATCTGGGTTTTATTTTCATCTACGATCATATAGGAAACATTTCTGAAATCAATCTGCCCATTTTTCCAACAATAAATGTTTTCAAAAGGTCCAGAAGATTCACTTTCATATTGCAAACAAATCGTATAAGGATATTCTTCATCCTCATGAATCTTTTCCCATGGCAAGGCTTTTCTGACTTCCAGTTCCTCAAGGATATCCAACAATTTTTCCGTCTGGGCTACATCTTTAATTCTTATCGCTCGCCCAATTCCTGTTTCATTTTCTATGTGCATGGTCTGAATATGGCAATATATAAAATTCTCCAAAGAAATCTCACCCTTCTGGGATAAAGGACTGCTGAAAAAATGCCCTGCAAACCATATTATCAGCACAACAAGCAGAAAAAACACAAATCTCTTTAATTTCTTCATACCATCTCCCCCTTCCTCTTAATATAAAAATACCCTTGATTCCTCTCGAAATCAAGGGTATAAATCTTAAGATTCTCTTACAGTGCGGAGCCATTCATATTTTCCGAGAAAGTATTCATGCGTTTGCTACGCAAACAGGGCTGAATCAGAATTTTGCCATGCAAGCATGCCCAAATTCTGCTTTATCCCATCTTTTCTCCGCTTAAATCCCATTCTGGATTCTTGCGGCTGTGTTACAGTTTTTCATCAGCATTGCGATGGTCATAGGGCCAACGCCGCCGGGCACGGGAGTGATCGCCCCTGCCACTTCTTTCACGTTCTCAAAGTCCACGTCGCCGCAGAGTTTGCCTTCGGCGTTGCGGTTCATGCCCACGTCAATGATGATCGCACCTTCTTTTACCATATCTGCCGTTACGGTGTCTACCTTGCCCGTTGCACTGACGATAATATCTGCCCCCCGACAGATACCAACCAGATCCTTTGTTTTGGAATGGCAGATGGTAACCGTACCGTTTTCCTGCATCAACAGCATAGCCACAGGCTTACCTACAATATTGCTTCTGCCAATAACAACACAATTTTTGCCTTCGATGGAATGACCGCTGCGTTTGATCAGTTCAATGATACCCGCAGGGGTACAGGGCAGGAAGCCCTTTGCACCTGTATGCAGATTGCCCACATTCATGGGGTGGAAGCAGTCCACATCCTTTTCGGGGCTGATGGCAAGGATCACCTTCCGCTCATCGATCTGCTTGGGCAGAGGCATCTGCACCAGAATCCCATGTACATTTGCATCCTTATTCAGTGCATCGATCAAAGCCAGCAGTTCCTCTTCTGTTGTCTCCCCGGACAGCACATGAGAAACAGACTTAATGCCCACTGCGGCACATGCCTTTTCCTTATTGCTCACATACACCTTGGAAGCGGAGTTATCCCCCACCAGCACCACAGCCAGACAGGGCTCGATCCCCTGCTCCTTCAGTGCTGCAGCCTCTGCTGCCGCTTCTGCCTTGATCTCCGCAGAGATCATTTTTCCATCGATCAACTGTGCTTTCATTTTATCTCTCTCCTTTGCTGCAATTTCAGCCCCGCAGGCGGATTTTTTCCTTTCCGCGCAAACGGGCAGGCGGTATGCACAGAATCCGTGCATACCGCCCGCAGCTGCCTTGCAGCCGACTATTTCCTTTTATTTGTTCATCAGAACAGACCAACTACGTTGCCGTCCTCATCAATATCAATGTTCAGTGCTGCAGGTTTCTTAGGCAGACCGGGCATTGTCATAACATCACCCAAGAGCACTACGATAAAGCCTGCACCTGCGGAAATGCGAATTTCCTTAACGGTTACTTCGAAACCTTCGGGACGACCCAGAACCTTGGGATCGTCAGACAGGGAATACTGTGTCTTTGCGATACAAACAGGGAAGTGATTGAAGCCCAGTTTTTCGATCTGATCCAGTGTTTTCTTCGCTGCTGCGGAGAAGTTTACATTGCCTGCACCGTAGATTTCCTTACATACTTTGTTTACTTTTTCCACGATTGTCAGTTCATCTTCATACAGGAATTTGAAATTGCTTTCCTTTGTTTCCAGTGTTTCCAGAACCTTTTCTGCCAGAGCCTTGCCGCCTTCGCCGCCGTCTGCCCATACTCTTGCTACTGCAAAGGTTGCGCCCATTGCTTCGCATCTTTCTTTTACATAAGCAACTTCAGCATCTGTATCCGCTACAAAGTGATTCAGTGTAACCACAACGGGAACACCGTATTTCTGGATGTTTTCGATGTGTTTTTCCAGATTTACGAAGCCCTTTGCCAGAGCATCCAGATTTTCGTTGGACAGGTCAGCCTTTGCAACGCCACCGTTGTATTTCATTGCACGTACTGTTGCAACCAGAACAACCGCATCGGGTTTCAGGCCTGCTTTACGGCATTTGATGTCGAAGAATTTTTCAGCACCCAGGTCAGCACCGAAGCCTGCTTCTGTTACAACATAGTCAGCGATCTTCATTGCTGTTTTTGTTGCTTTTACAGAGTTACAGCCGTGTGCGATGTTTGCGAAGGGACCGCCGTGGATGATTGCCAGTGTATTTTCCAGAGTCTGAACCACGTTGGGCTGCAGTGCATCCTTCAGCAGAACTGTCATTGCGCCGTCTGCACCGATCATTTTTGCTGTTACAGGTTCATCATCGTATGTGTAGCCAACGATGATCTGACCCAGCATTTCCTTCAGCTGTTTCAGGTCGTTTGCCAGACAGAAGATCGCCATGATTTCAGATGCTACTGTGATCTGGAAAGCGTCTTCTCTGGGTACACCGTTCACCTTGCCGCCCAGACCGGAGATCACTGTTCTCAGCTGTCTGTCGTTCAGGTCAACGCAGCGTTTCCAGGAGATTCTTCTGGGGTCGATATTCAGTTCGTTGCCCTGCTGGATGTGGTTGTCTACCATGGAAGCCAGCAGATTGTTTGCTGTTGTGATGGCATGCAGGTCACCTGTGAAGTGCAGGTTGATGTCCTCCATGGGAACTACCTGTGCATAGCCGCCGCCTGCAGCGCCGCCCTTTACGCCCATGCAGGGACCCAGAGAGGGCTCACGCAGACATGTGATGGCATTTTTGCCCATTTTCTGCAGTGCCTGTGTCAGACCGATGGTCACTGTTGTTTTGCCTTCCCCTGCGGGTGTAGGGTTTACAGCAGTTACCAG
>JAUNCB010000007.1 GCA_030526765.1 Bacillota bacterium | reverse complement strand
AGAGAAAACATTGACGATCTCCTGTTTAAGGATAATGCAGCCATTCCTTCTCTGGAGGCTGGTATCACAGGGAATCTGAACAAGCAGGTTTATATGGAGGAATCCTCTCTGAAGGACTTCTCCGATACAGAAGTGGTGAAACGGGGCTTTGTGGTAGGCAAGGCACTGAATATCGACGGGGCGGACTTTGACAAAGGTACGCTGACCTTTACGCTGGATAAGGATGTGGAAATTCCTTACTATATGACAGAAGAGGGCAAGGAATATCCCGCTCTGCTGGTGGGCAAATATGATGAGGCAAAGAGAGATGCCGATTATCTGCCGATCACCTACACCACAGGGGATGAATTTACCCTGAGTGCCGATATTGACGGCAGAGGCACTTATTTCGTGCTGCATGTAGAGAACCTGCTGAAGGGCGTGGGTCTGGACTGGGAGGAAACACCCGAAGAACCTGTTCTTCTGGGAGCAGCACCCGAAGCGGCGGAAATCTATCTGAATGGCCCTGTGCCCGTACCTGTAACCGTAACGACGGATGAATTTACGATTTCGGAGGATTATGACAGAGACGGCGTGGACAGTGATGACGAACTGGGAGATCAGATCGTTTCTCTGGATCTGGATGCACTGATGGCACTGGTAACGGGAGAAGACTCTACGGAAACCGTATTCGGCACGATCTGGATGTATCTGTACGACAGCAACCCTGTTCTGCAGGACAGTGACTTTGACGGCAAGGCCGATGATGCAGACGGCAACAGCCATAACAATGTATTCAAGGGCAAGCTGACGGGGTATCTGCCTGTCAACAATGCGGAATACACCTTTGACTATCTGCAGTTCTTCCAGCCTCTGGAAAGATACAACGAAAAGATCGCTTCCGCATCTCTGGTGATGGCAAACACCATTTATGTGGATTCGGGCTTTATCTACAGCGACGGCACCACCTACAAGGACAGTGCGGAAATCGAAGAGATCGAGGATCTGATGGAATTCCACGGCTTCAGCGATGTTATCGACTACAAGCTGAAGGACGGCTATACATCTGAAAAAATCAATATGGCACGTTACACCGATGATGATATTTCCGAGATCGGCATCGGTCATCATACCGTGACCTATCAGAATGAAACAAAGACCATCCTTGCAGTGGTGATCCGCGGTACCAACGGCACCATCGAGGAATGGAGCAGCAACTTTGATATGGGTGACGGCAAGGCAGGCGACGATGCAGTGCTTCACAAGGGCTTCCACCGCACAGAGCAGCGGATCAGAGACTTTGTGGATCAGTATACAGCGGCTTACGGGCTGAATGGTGCAGAGGGTCTGACCTACTGGATCACAGGTCACTCCAGAGGTGCGGCACTGTCCAACCTGCTGGCGGCAGATCTGGCGGAGGACGGCAAGAAAGTTGTGGCATACACCTTTGCAACACCTGCCACCACAACCGCTTCCAAGGCAGAGAGAGAAGGCAAAACCTATGACGGCATCTTCAACTTTGCCAATACCTGTGACTTTGTAACCTATGTGCCTCTGACAGAATGGGATTTCGGTCACTACGGCACAACCTACTACATGGACATTGCGGAAAAACAGCTGCAGGCGGAATGGAAAGCACAGACGGTAGGCGAGATCCTTAACGCAGAAGATGCGGAAAAGGAAAAAGAAAGAGAATACAATGCCCTGAAGCAGAGCATCATCAAGCTGGCAACCAGCAGGATCGCAGGCAGCGGCTGTGCGACCAGAGGTCAGCTTTACGATCACATCGACGATCAGTGGATCAGTGAAGAAGAAAAGGGCTACATTTCCGACCGTGCCATGAAATTCTGTGTGATCGAAGAAAACACCCACTGGTATGAGCTGGATAAATACACTCTTTGGACAAGCTACGGCTTCCTCTTCCAGATGGGCGCAGAGGTGCTTGCGGGCAGTGATGAGGAAGTGGCAAATGTCATGAGCCTGATGCCCGAATTCTGGAACAGCGAATATTCCGGCGTACTGCTGCTGCTGCTGGGCGATGTGATATGGGAGGATTTCTGGTTCCTGCCGAAGGCGACACTGAATGACACACTGGTGGGCGACGGTCATGCCATGGCAACCTATTATGTCCTGCTGGATCACTACGACTTCTAAAAGGATGGCGTTATGAAAATATACGGAAAGATACTGCTCATTGCAGCAGCCATACAGATTCTGGGCTTTTCCCTCGCCCGCATCATCGATCAGATCCTGCTGGGGAGAGAAACGGTCACCATTGCCCCCCTTTTTGCAGGGCTGGCGGCAGTGGCGGCATCCATGGGGATCTCGCTGATGCTGGCACTGAAATGGTGCGAAAGCAGGAAAAAGGCGATCCTAACCTTTCTGCTGCTGCCCACGAACTATACCTTTCTGATACTGGGGATCCTTCTGTTCCGCTTTGTATCGGAGATCATATCCATTATGGAGAATCTTCCGCCGAATTTCGGATAAGGAGGAAAAAGAAGAAAATCGGGGACAGCCTCACGGCTTGTGGGGCTGTCCTTTTTTCGTGGACAGCAGGGGATAAGGATTGCATTTTCGGGGGAATTGGAGTAAAATGGTAGGATATGAAACCATAGAAAATCTGCTGTTTTGTGCAGGGCATTTTTGGCGGCAAAGCAGCGCAGGACACGAAAAAAAGGAGGCATTTTTATGCAGGAAGAATATAACAGACTCCCTCTCATCGGGGACAAGGCACCATCCTTTCAGGCACTGACCACCAACGGCACAGTTAATTTCCCCGAGGACTACAAGGGCAACTGGGTGCTTTTCTTTTCCCATCCCTCTGACTTTACCCCTGTCTGCACCACGGAATTCATGACACTGGCAACCATGAAGGAGGAATTCCGTGCCATGAATGTGGCGCTGCTGGGGCTTTCCGTGGATTCCCTCTATTCCCACATTGCGTGGATCAGACGGATCGAGGAGCTGGAATGGAAGGACATGAAAAATGTGAAGATCGACTTCCCTGTGATCGCAGACCTGAATACAAAGGTGGCAACAAAATACGGGATGCTGCAGCCCAATGTGTCCAGCACACAGGCGGTGCGGGCGGTTTTCGTGATCGACCCCGAGGGCATCATCCGCTCCATCGTATACTATCCGCTGACCACAGGCAGAAACTTTGAAGAGATCAAGCGCATGATTCAGGCGTTGCAGAAATCTGACGAGACCCACAATGCAACTCCTGCCAACTGGCAGCTGGGGGATGATATGATCCTCTCCACACCCCTTACGGTGGCGGCGGCTGCGGCAGGCATGGCATCCGATGCGGACAATGAATATACGCTGGACTGGTTCCTGCGCTTCCAGAAGGATGAGGCTTAAGAAATTCTTAATAAACTTTTTTGTATTTATTCCTATACAAAATGGGGCGGCAGTAGTATACTGCTAAACATGAAAAAACACATTTGCATTTTCCGACGGCAGTCGGGAAAGGACAGGAGAGAAAAATGAAAAACGGAAGATTAGCAAAACGGCTCCTTGCCGGCGTGCTGCTGGTGACGATGCTGACAGGCTGCAGCGAGCTGGAGCAGTTTACGACCTCCACGGTGAAGCCCGGGCAGACCATTTCCGAAAACTCCAAGTGGATCAACAGTGACATTGAGGGCTCCATTGACGAGAACACCCCTCTGGATCTGAAGGATGACTTCCACACGGCGGTGAATCGGGAATGGATGCTGGAGAATGAGGCAACGAAGGATAATGCACAGATCGACGGCTTTGTGGACAGTGAGGATATCCTCTATGACAGAAAGAAGGCCATCATTCTGGGGGAAGAGGCTCCCATGGAGAATCCCATTGTCAGTCAGGAGCAGTATGACCACAACTACGAGCTGATCCGGAACTTTGCCGAGCTGGCAGGGGACTGGGAGGAAAGAGATGCGCTGGGCATTGAGCCCATCCGTCCCTATGTGGAGGCCATTCAGAACATTCGGACACTGGATGACATGACTGCCTTTCTCACCGATGCAGACGGCATGAACTACACAGACCTTTCCCTCATCAGCTACAATGTGATGCGGACAAAGAGCGACCCCGATACATACACCCTGGGGATTTTACCCATATCGGATTCCGTCCTTTCGGATCTGGAGCAGTACAACGAGCTCAAGGTGACGGGGCTCATCTATAAGACAAAAACGGAAACAGAGGTGAAATACCTGCTGGGCCGTCTGGGCTATTCCGAAGGGGAGATCGATAAGATCCTGAAGAACTGCTACCGCTTTGAATCCAGAATCTGTGATGCATGGAGCCGCTGCAAGGTGGATCTGGAGCAGGAGGACGAGGTTTACCTCTACACCATGGAGGAGCTGAACGCCGCTGTGAAGCGCTATCCCATCGAGGCGGAGCTGACCGCAAGAGGTGTGGGCGATGCGGAGCATTTCTATATTTATGTTCCCGATTATCTGAAGGAACTGGATAAGCTGTATCAGGCAAGCTATCTGGAGGAAATGAAGGCCTGCTGGCTGGTAAAGACGGTGGAGGGCATGCTGCCTTATCTGGACAGAGAAGCCTATGATAAATCCGAAGAGGTGGCACTGCTGCTGGATGCGGCAGGCGCTGCGGAGAAGGAGGACGAACCCACAGGGCAGAATCCCGATATCGGGGAGGAAGAGGAAAATCCCGATGAAGCACTGCTCCTTGGTACAGTGGGACAGCATCTGGCAGGGCCGCTGGATCAGATCTATATTGCCCAGCACTGTACAGAGCAGGAAAAAGAGGATGTGCTTGCCATTGCCAATGCGGCATTGGATTATTACAGCGAAATGCTGATGAAAGCGGAATGGCTTACCGAGGATGCCAGAAAGGCAGCGGTGGAAAAGCTGGACTATATGAAGGTCAATGCTGTTTACCCCAATGAATTTGTGGACTACACAGGGCTTTCCTTCGGCGGCTACGGCGAGACCGATCTGGTGGATGCGGTGAAGAGCATCCAGAAATTCCGCACAGCGCGGGTATTTGATCAGGTGGGCGAGCCTGCCAGCCGTGATTTCTGGGATCTGGATAAGATCCAGACCTCTGTCTGCAACGCATACTATATGCCTTCGGAAAACAGCGTGAACGTGCTTCACGGTATGCTGCTGGGCGGCTTCTATGAGGAAGACATGACCCAGGAGGAAAAGCTGGGCAAGATCGGTGCCATCATCGGCCATGAGATCACCCATGCCTTTGACAACAACGGCTATCTGTTCGACAAGGACGGGCAGCAGAAGAAATGGTGGGAGGCGAAGGATCTGGAAGCCTTCGAGATCCGTGCCTACAGACTGTCCCAGTATTATTCCGCCATCATCCCCTATCCCGGGGCGGTGCTGTATGACGGACAGTATGTCAGCGGCGAAGCCATTGCGGACATGGGCGGCATGAAATGTATGCTGGGCATTGCGGAGCAGATCCCCGATTTCGACTATGAACGGTTCTTTATCGCCTATGCGGAAAACTGGCGCACCCAGAGAACCTTCAGCGTGGAAAAGAGCTATGCCTCCGGCGACGAGCATCCGCTGGCATTCCTGCGTACCAATGTGACGCTGCAGCAGTTTGACGAATTCAACGAAACCTTTGACATTCAGCCCGGCGACGGGATGTATCTGGCACCGGAAGATCGTATTTCTGTCTGGTAAGCAAGGGTGATAACATAGATTTAGGAGAGAGAGCATGAAAGAAGCAATGATTACCCTGAAGGGGGTACAGAAAAGCTATGGTAAGCACCATGTTCTGAAGGGCGTGGACTTACAGATCAACAAAGGCGACATTTACGGTCTGGTGGGCAAGAACGGCTCCGGTAAGACCACGATTTTCAAGGTGATCCTCGGCCTTTCCGACTATAAGGAAGGGGAGCTTACCATCGGCGGCTTTACGGGAAAGGAAATTTCTCAGGGCAGAGAAAAGATCGGCTTTCTGGTGGGGGCGAATTTCTTCCCCTATATGTCTGCCAGAAGAAATCTGGAATACTACAGAACACTGAAGGGCATCAAGGATAAAAAAGCCATCGACCGTGTGCTGCAGATGGTAGAGCTGGATCATGTGAAGGCACCCTACAAGAGCTTCTCCATGGGGATGAAGCAGAGACTGGGCATTGCCAATGCCCTGCTGGGCGACCCCGAGATCCTCATTCTGGACGAACCCACCAACGGCCTTGACCCGCAGGGCATCGCCGATGTGCGTAATCTGGTGAAGCGTCTGAATCAGGAATTCGGCATGACCATCATCGTTTCCTCCCACATTCTGGGGGAACTGCAGAATACGGCGACCCGCTTCGGTATCATCAATGAGGGTACCATCATGAGAGAGCTGGATGACGAGGATCTGCAGCTGGAAAACAATGCCGTAAGGGTGCATGTGGACGATCTGGAAAAGGCACGGGAGGCACTGCAGGCGGCAGGGGTGACCGTGCTGAAGGAGATCAGAGAAACACGCAAACTGGAGGATTTCTATTTCGACCTTCTGGAAGGAGAGCATCATGATTAATTATATTTGTGCAGACTTAAAGCGAATCATGGTTCGCCTGCCCCGTGTGATGATGACACTGTGCGTATACGCAGTGCTGCTGATCGTGGTAGCGGTGACCTACTATACGGGCTGGAGCTCCGTTAACTTTATCAAAAACATACAGCAGTACATCGGCATGGTGCCCGTTGCCTTGGGGCTGATCGAGCTGATCGCTGTATTTTCCGATGATTTCAAGGCAAAGACCATGCAGGTTGCCATCGGTCTGGGGATCTCCAGAACGAAGGTGGTGCTCTGCAAGCTGATCGAAATGATCGTGCTGGCAGTGGTGGATGCCATCATCTTTGCTGTGCTGGCACTGGGTGCGGCATTTATTCTGGATGCAGGGCTGAACCCCGAGCAGATCAGAGAATTCGGGGCAAGCATCTCCATGATGGCCATCAGCTGTGTGGCTTACACCAGCCTGACCATGATCGTTATGTTCTACAATCAGGGCACAGGTCTGGGCCGTATCGTGTATCTGGCGCTGTCCGGCGGGGTGGTTTCTCTGGCGATCACACTGATCGGGCTGCTGAAATACCTGGAGGCCCTTCATCTGGACAGCTATACCCTGACACACTTCCTTTCTGTGGCAAAGGCAAGATGGGTCATCGGTGCGCCCGATATCAAGCCCTTTATCGCCATTCTGATCTATGTGGCGGTATCCACAGCCATCACAGCATTCCTCTTCCGCAAACGGGAGCTGGAATTCTGATGGAACAAACAGCATAAAAAAAAAACAGGCTGCGGCAGACTGCCGCAGCTCTTTTTTTGCGCCTCTTGTCTGAGAAGAGGATTGGAAAAGAATGGAATCTGACGAAAAATCCATTTCCTGACGGGATACTGTACGAGAAATACAGAAAAAAAGAAGGTTTTGTATATAAATTTAGTGGGAAAATGGGGAGAGGGATAGAAATTTTTTATTCAATTTGAATATAAAATTCTATGGGTTGTCTTGACACTTTGGTAGTATTGAGTATATACTTATAAAAAACAGGGACATATAAAGATGTTTAGAACGCATGGGGAAATAAACGGAGAGCAGCAGGCAAGGGGCGGCTGTGGCTTCGTTTATTATAATATTAAAGTATAAGCAGGCCATCGGTCTGATTTGCGGAAGGGAGGAACCTATGGGAAGTGACGTAAAGCTTCGGGTTTCGGGTATTGAAAAATCTTTCCCGGGTGTAAAAGCACTGGACAAGGTAAACTTTGAGGTGCGCAAGGGCACAGTACACGCACTGTGCGGGGAAAACGGCGCAGGCAAGTCTACCCTGATGAAGATCATCAACGGTATCTATAAACCCGATGCCGGCGAAATTTTTATTGATGAAAAGCCGGTAAAGATCCAGAATCCGATCGTTGCAAGATCTATGGGTATTGCGATGATCGCACAGGAATTGAACTTTATTCCTGAAATGTCCGTGGAAGAGAATATCTTTCTGGGACGCCTGCCTGTGGACGGCATGGGCAGAGTAAAATGGGGCGAGGTTCGTAAGAAAACAGAAGAGCTGCTGCAGAGCGAGCATCTGCCCTACAAGGCAACGGAAAAACTGAAAATGCTGACAACATCTGACATCCAGATGCTGGAGATCATGAAGGCCATCTCCAATGATGCCTCCATTATCGTAATGGACGAGCCCACCTCCTCCATCACACAGAAGGAAGTTGAGCTGCTCTTCAAGAAGATCGACATTCTGAAGGCAAAGGGCTGTGCCATCGTTTACATCTCTCACAAGATGGACGAGGTATTCCGTATTGCGGACGATATCACCGTTTTCCGTGACGGTACGGTAGTAAAATCCATGCGGGCAGAGGACACAAACATTGACGAGGTCATTGCCCTGATGGTAGGCCGCCGTATGGAAAATGTATATCCCAAGGAAGAGATCGCCATCGGCGAATCCATGCTGGAGGTGGAAGGCTTAAAGAGCGGACAGCTGTTTGAGGATGTAAGCTTCCATGTGAAAAAAGGCGAGATCGTCGGCTTTGCCGGTCTGGTGGGCGCAGGGCGAACAGAGGTTATGCGGTGTCTGTTCGGGCTGGATCCCATTGACGGCGGTACCGTAAAGGTACACGGCAAAGAGATCCAGATCAAACGGGTTTCCGATGCCACCAATGCAGGTATGGTCATGCTTTCCGAAGACCGCCGCCGCTACGGGATCATCCCCATGCGCAGCGTGAAGGAAAATGCCAGCCTTGCGGCACTGGAAAAATTCTTCTACGGGGGCAGAGCCCACAAGAAGGAAGAAACAGAGCTGGTAGCAAAATATTTCGATAAGATGAGCGTAAAGACACCCACACAGGATACACCCATCCAGTCTCTTTCCGGCGGTAACCAGCAGAAGGTGCTTCTGGCAAAATGGATGATGCGTGAGCCTGAGGTGCTGATCCTGGACGAACCCACCCGCGGTATCGACGTAGGCGCGAAATTCGAAATTTATAAACTGATGACAGAAACAGCACAAGCAGGTAAAGCGGTCGTTATGGTTTCCTCTGAGCTGCCTGAACTGATCGGTATGTGTGACAGAATCTATGTAATGTGTGAAGGGCATATCGCAGGCGAACTGCAGAGAAGCGAATTCTCTCAGGAAGCGATCATGATGTATGCAACCGGTACACATAGCATTATTCAGGAATAAAAAGGAGGAGATCGAACGTGAAAAGTAGTAAAAGCAGCCAGCTGATGCAGAAATATTCCATTTTCTTCGTTCTGCTGGTGATGATTATTGTATCCACCATGATGAACCCCAACTTCCTCAGCGGCAGAAATATGACAAATATCGCTGTACAGCTGGCAGTTGCGACCATTCTGGCATATGGTGAAATGGTACTGATCGTATCCGGACTTCTGGACCTGTCCTCCGGTGCGGTTCTGGCTCTGGCAGGCGTACTGTCTGTCAGCGTGTATAAGGCAACAGGCAATATGCTGCTGGCAGTGGCAGTTTCCATCGGTGTGGCAGTGGCATTCAATATGATCAATGCCCTCTTTGTAGCAAACTTTGCCATGCCTGCCTTCATCGTAACACTGGCAACCCAGATGGCAGCCAGAGGCTTGGCCCTCCTGTACACCTCGGGGCAGAATATCCTGCAGATCGGTGATTACGCATTCCTGGGTCAGGGCAAGATCGGCCCTATCCCCATCCCCGTTATCTTTATGGTGATCGCCACCATTGTCATTTCCTACATTATGAACCAGACCAAGCTGGGACGCTCCTTCTATGCCATCGGCGGTAACGAAGAGGCTTCCATCGCATCCGGTATCAATGTAGTGAAATCCAAATACATGGCGTTCCTCATCAACGGTGTTCTGGTAGGTATCGCAGGCGTACTGTTCATGGCCCGTGTAAACGCTGGTCTGCCCAACGGTGCGGTTGGCTATGAAATGGAAGGTCTGACTGCTGCCATCGTCGGCGGTACATCCTTCTCCGGTGGTATCGGTACTACATCCGGCACACTGATCGGTTCCTTCATCATCGGCTGTCTGAACAATATCATGAACCTGCAGGGCGTTGACTCTTACATCCAGCAGGTTGTTAAGGGCGGCATCATCGTAGCAGCCGTTCTGTACGATATTCGTTTCAAGAACAAAAAGGCACCTAAGGTGATCCTGAAAAAGAAAGATGAAGAAGAAAAGAAAGACGATGCACCCAAGGCGGAAGCAGGGGCATAACAAACCTTAACGAAGGCTTTCATTTGAGATTCAAATTCAAATAGAGCAAGATGTAATTCTCACAAAACTATACAGAAGAAAGGGAGAGAGTAACATGAAAAAGTATTTAGCAGCAATTTTAGCAATGGCCATGGCAGCGACAGCACTGACAGGCTGCGGCGGCGGTTCCACAGAACCCGCAGCAGAAGAAGCAACAGCTGATGGCTACAAAGTAGCGTACATCGCCAGAGCACAGTCTGACTCCTTCGCAGCATGGCTGGCAAACGAAATGGTGAGAGCAGCAGGCGAATACGAAGACATCACACTGGATGTATTCGATGGCCAGGCTGACGACGCAAAAGAAAACGCAGCAATTGAAAACGCAATCGCAAACGGCTACGATGCAATCATCGTACAGCCCAACAACGGTGAAGCACAGAGACCTTACGTAGAACAGGTTGTAGCTGCTGGTATCGTTGCAATCACAACAAACTCCAGAATCGAAGGCATTGAAGGCGCATCCTCCGTTGACGCTGACCCTTATATCCAGGCTCAGGTTAACGCAGAAAAAGCTATTGAACAGGTTCCCGAAAATGCAAAAGTAGTTGTTCTGAGAGGTCCTTCCGGTAACTTCCACGCTGACGAAAGACTGAAAGCTTGGAACGAAGTATTCTTCGCTGCAAGACCCGACGTTCAGATCGTAGGCGATGACTATGCGAACTGGAACAAAGACGAAGCTATGGTTCTGATGGAAGACTGGACACTGGCACACGGCAAAATCGATGCAGTTATCTCCATGAACGATAACATGGCAGCAGGCGCTCTGGAAGTTGTAAAAGACAACCCCGAATACGCTGACATGCTGGCATACGGCGTTGACGGTACAGCTGAAGCTTGTCTGCTGATCCAGGATGGTCTGATGACATCCACATGTCTGCAGTCCGCTATCGACCTGGCTGACCTGAACATGGCTACAGTACACCAGCTGCTGACAGGCGAAGCAGAACAGATCGACACAGATATCGATGCAGTTCTGATCAACGCTGACAACGTAGCAGGCTATGTAGATATGTACAAAGCAAACGGCCAGATCACAGAATAATTCTTAAAATTACATAGGTTTTAAGCGTAAGTTCTGACTGTAATTCGCAATTTAGAGGTACCATATTCGGTTCAGCCGGAGGTGGTACCTCTGCTTTTTCAAGCCGGGTAACTCTCCCCAGAGCAGAAGAAGAAGATTGCATCCCGCAGGGGATGCTGTTATGATAAAAAGGAAGGGTCTGCATCCAAGGGGATGGCGGACAATCAAATTGTATAATGAAGAAAGCGAGGAGATTTGATATGAAAAACAGACAGGCATATATGGTAGGACTGAACAAAATGGAGATCAGAGAAGCACCCGTTCCCGAACCCAAGGCAGGGGAAGTGCTGGTGAAGGTGGAATACGTTGGCATCTGCGGCTCTGACGTGCATTACTTCAAGGACGGCCGCTGCGGTGACTTCGTGGTGGACGGCGAACTGATGCTGGGTCACGAAGCAGGCGGCGTGGTTGTGGCACTGGGCGAAGGCGTAACAGATCTGGCTGTGGGCGATAAGGTGGCTCTGGAGCCCGGTATCACCTGCGGACAGTGTGAATTCTGTAAATCCGGCAGATACAACCTGTGTCCCGATGTGGTATTTTTGGCAACACCTCCCGTACAGGGCTGTAACGAGGACTATATTGCATTCCCTGCAAATATGTGCTTCAAGCTGCCCGAAGGCATGACAACAAAGGAAGGCGCACTGATCGAGCCCTTCGCTGTTGGTCTCCATGCAGCAATGCAGGGTAAGGTTGGCATGGGCGACCAGTGTATCATTCTGGGTGCAGGCTGCATCGGTCTGATGACACTCTTGGCTTGTAAGGCTTGCGGCGCAACAGATATCACAGTGGTGGATATGGCACAGAAACGTCTGGATTTCGCCATGGATCTGGGTGCAACACGCATCGTAAACGCAAAGGATACAGATGTACTGAAATTTGTGGAAGAGCTGACAGGCGGCGCAGGCATCGAAAAGGTATTTGAAACAGCAGGCTCTCCCGTGACCATCGCACAGACACCTTATCTGGTGAAAAACGGCGGTACCATCACACTGGTTGGTCTGTCCGCAAATCCCGAGATCACATTCAACTTCGGTCAGATCATGGCGAAGGAAGCAAGAATCGAATCTGTATTCCGTTACAGAAACCTGTATAAGAAAGCCATTGCAGCGGCTGCAAACGGTCTGCACATCGACAAGATCGCAACACACGAATTTGCCTTTGAAGACATTCAGGCAGCTTATGAAGCATCTGTAACAGACAAGGAAAACATCGTAAAAGCAGTCATCAAGCTGTGATAAGAAATGGCGGTGTGAATTATGGAATATTTACTGGGTATTGATATCGGCACCTCCGGCACAAAGACGGTACTCTTTGACAGAGATGCCAACCCCATCGCAGCAAAAACATTGGAATATCCCCTCTATCAGGAGCAGAACGGCTGGGCGGAGCAGGAGCCCAATGACTGGTGGGAAGCAACCATCGGCGGTGTGAAGGGCGTTCTGGAGGCCTCGGGCGTTGCGCCTGCAGACATCAAGGGCATCGGCCTTTCGGGGCAGATGCACGGCCTGGTTATGCTGGATGAAGCAGGCGAGGTGCTGCGCCGTTCCATCATCTGGTGCGACCAGAGAACGGGCGAAGAGGTGGATGACATGAACCGCATGATCGGTGCGGAAAAGATCATTCAGATCACAGCAAACCCTGCGGTGACAGGCTTTACGGCGGCGAAGATCTTATGGGTGAAAAAGCATGAGCCCGAGCTGTATGCAAAATGTGCCCATATCCTGCTGCCCAAGGACTACATCCGTTATAAGCTGACAGGCGAATATGCCACAGAGGTTTCCGATGCTTCGGGGATGCAGCTGATGGATGTGGCAAAAAGAGACTGGTCTGACGAGATTCTGGAAGGACTGGGCATTGAGAAAAGACTGCTGGGCAAGATGTACGAATCTCAGGATGTGACAGGGAAGGTGCATCAGGAAGCGGCGGCACTGACAGGTCTGGCGGAGGGCACCATCGTGGTAGGCGGTGCAGGGGACAACCCTGCCGCAGCCATCGGCACAGGCATCGTTTCTCAGGGCAAGGCCTTTACCACCATCGGCACCTCTGCAGTGGTATATGCCGTATCCGACCAGATGGCACTGGACCCCAAAGGGAGAGTACACACCCTTTGTGCTTCCGTGCCCAATAAATGGACAGTCATGAGCTGTACGCAGGCGGCAGGCTTATCCCTGCAGTGGCTGCGGAACAATGTATGCACAGAGGAAATGGCAGAGGCGAAGGAAAAGGGCGTAGACCCCTATGAGATCATGACAGCAGAGGCGGCACAGGTGCCCATCGGCTCCGAAAAGCTGCTCTATCTGCCTTATCTGATGGGCGAGCGTTCTCCCCATCCCGATCCCGACTGCCGTGGTGTATTCTTCGGGCTTTCCGCCATGCACCAGAGACCTCATCTGATCCGCTCTGTCATGGAGGGCATCTCCTTCTCCCAGTGGGAGTGTGTAGAGGTGTTCCGTGAGATGGGCGTTCCCATTGATGACATGATGATCTGCGGCGGCGGCGGCAGAAGCCCCTTCTGGCGGCAGATGCTGGCGGATATGTACGGCTGTCCTGTAAGCACCGTACAGTCCGATCAGGGCGGCGCACTGGGTGCGGCTATTCTGGCCGGCGTTGGTGCAGGCATCTACTCCGATCTGGAAACAGCCTGCGGCGAGCTGGTACGCAAAAAGGATGTGGCAATGCCCGATATGGCAGCCAATGGGGAATACGGTAAGTTCTTTACCCTGTATAAGGGACTGTATCGTACCCTCTTTGACAGCTTTAAGGAATTGAAGGAACTGTAAGAGAATGGAAGAGGAGCTTTCGGGCTCCTCTTTTTTTGTGGGTGAAAGATGACAAGTTGATTAAGCCTTTCCCCTATGGATTGCAAAGGGAGC
>JAUNCB010000170.1 GCA_030526765.1 Bacillota bacterium | reverse complement strand
ATACAAAGAATGAAAGATGGCTGCAGTATATGCTGCTGCTGGATATGGCAAAGGATTGGGAAGAAAAGGATGCAAACTTCCTGAAGGAACAGAAGGAAATGCTGAAGGAAAGAGGGGTAGAGGTGGAATGAAAAAATTTCATTCGGGCTTCGTTTCTCTGATCGGCAGACCCAATGTAGGTAAATCCACACTGATGAACTGTCTGATCGGCGAAAAGATCGCCATTACATCCCATAAACCGCAGACTACCAGAAATAAGATCACCTCTATTCTGACGAAGGAGGATTTCCAGTGCGTATTTCTGGATACACCGGGCATCCATAAGCCCAAATCCAAGCTGGGCGAATATATGATGCGCTCTGCGGAAACCACATTCAATGAGGTGGATCTGGTGCTGATGCTGATCGAGCCGACCACAGAGGTGGGCGCACAGGATCAGTATGTGCTGGAACGCATCAAAAATGTAAAAACACCCGTTGTGCTGGTTATCAATAAGATCGACACGGTGGAAAGAGATACCCTCCTTGAGGTCATCTCCGTATACAGCAAGCTGCATAACTTTGCGGAGGTAGTTCCCATTTCTGCCATGAAGGACAGAAATACAGAGGAGCTTCTGCAGGTCATCAGAAAATATCTGCCGGAGGGTCCCCAGTATTTCCCCGGGGATATGGTGACAGATCAGCCCGAGCGGCAGATCGCAGCGGAGATCATCCGTGAAAAGGCGCTGTATCTTCTGCAGGATGAGGTGCCCCACGGGATCGCAGTGGAGATCATGTCCATGAAAAAACGTCCCGATCAGGATATGGTGGATGTGCAGGCAACCATTTATTGCGAAAGAGACTCCCATAAGGGGATCATCATCGGGAAGCAGGGCTCTATGCTGAAGCGGATCGGCTCCACAGCCAGATATGATATGCAGCGGCTGCTGGGCTCTCCTATTTACCTGCAGATCTGGGTCAAGGTAAAGAAGGACTGGAGAGACAGTGATTTCCTGCTGAAAAATTTTGGCTACGATAAGAGAAATATCTGATTGCCGCACGGAAGGCAAAGAAAAGGCTTGCAGGGTATGGGACAGTGTCCCATGAATGGAAATAAAATAACAGTATGCTGCATTCGTTTTTTCATATCCTATTCTCAAAGGGTGGGGATGCAAAATGAAAGAACAGGAACAGACATACTGGCGCAGATTTCTGGAAACAGGGCAGGTGACGGATTATCTCCGTTACCGAAAGCATATTGCGGAGCAGATGGAAAAACATCGCCGCCGCATTGAGGAAGCCTCCAGATATAAGCGGTTTTACAGGTAAGCGGTTTTAGCGGAAAAAGAAAGATGGAACGAGGTCGGCTATGGGAACAGAGAAGCTGAGCGGTATTGTCATACGGGAACAGGCAAAAGGCGAAAGCAACAAGCAGATCGTCCTTCTGGCGAAGGGCGTGGGGCGCGTGGTTTTGTCTGCCCGTGGTGCAAGAAAGACAAACAGCAGGCTTCTGGCGGCAACGCAGCTGTTCTGCTATGCCGATTTCGTTGTTTATGAGGGGAACGGCTTTTATTCCATCAATCAGGCGGAGCTGCAGAAAAGCTTTTATGATCTGAGAACGGATGTGGAGCGGTTTTCCGAAGCCGTGTATCTGACAGAGCTGGTGGATCGCAGCTGCCCTGCGGGGATGGAGCAGGATGAGGTGCTGGTGCTGCTGTATCGGGCCTTTTCCGTTATGGAAAAGGGGATATTGCCGCCAAAGCTGGTTTCCCGCATTTTTGAACTGAAATTATTGCAGCTGAATGGGCTGTTTGCACCGGAAGAATGTCAGGTCTGTGCAAAGACGGAGGGAAACCTGTATTTCGATCCGAGAACGGCAGTGTTTTACTGTGCAGCCCATCGTACCGAGGGGAGCATCCTTGTGTATGATGCGGTGCGGCAGGCATTGCAGTATGTGCTGGAGCGTGAGGGCGGTGCGGTTTTCGGATTCCACCTTTCCGAGGAAGCCATGGAGCAGCTGACGATGCTTCTGAAAAGCTATATGGAGATACATATGGGGCTGCGTCTGAAGAGTCGGGATTTTTTTGAACAGTGACTGAAAAGCTGTTCATCTTTTGTGGAAAATTGTACATGACAGAAGGAAAAAACAGGAAAATCCGTGCAACTTTTCGCCTTGACAAGGTGGGACAAAAGCGTTATCATAGACCACAAGTTCATAATCACTGCGATGAAAAAGAGGAGTATCTGCGGAGGATTTTCAGAGAACCGGCGGTTGGTGCGAGGCGGTAATCGGAAACAGAGAAGGGCACTTTGGAGCAGTATTTCACAAAAGAGGGCTGATGCAAACCAGTATCAGTCAACGAGGGTGGAACCGCGGAAGATTATATAGCTTTCGTCCCTTGCTTAACGGCAGGAGGATGAAGGCTTTTTTTAATTTATTCGTCCCTTGCAATGTATCTTATTATCTTGAAATCAAACGGAGTTTGATTTCGTATAGGGTCAAGGGGATTAGCCCCTTGCGGGGTGTGGGGTGGAACCCCACAGAAAAGGAGGAATTTAAAATGGCAGTAGAATCTATGGAAAAAATCGTAGCATTGGCAAAAAACAGAGGTTTTGTGTACCCCGGCTCTGAAATTTACGGCGGTCTGGCAAACACATGGGATTACGGCCCTCTGGGTGTGGAACTGAAAAACAACATGAAAAAAGCATGGTGGAAAAAATTCATCCAGGAAAACCCCATGAACGTAGGTATGGACTCTGCGATCCTGATGAACCCTCAGACATGGGTAGCTTCCGGTCATGTTGGCGGCTTCTCCGACCCTCTGATGGACTGTAAGGAATGTAAGGAACGCTTCCGTGCGGATAAACTGATCGAAGACCACATCGCAGCAAACAATATGCCCGAACAGGTGGTAGACGGCTGGAGCAACGATGAAATGAAAGCATTCGTGGATGAACACAATGTATGCTGTCCTTCCTGCGGTGCCCACAATTTCACAGACATCCGTCAGTTCAACCTGATGTTCAAAACATTCCAGGGTGTAACAGAGGATGCGAAAAACGTAGTTTACCTGCGTCCTGAAACAGCACAGGGTATCTTCGTAAACTTCAAAAACGTACAGAGAACAACAAGAAAGAAACTTCCCTTCGGTATCGGTCAGATCGGTAAATCCTTCCGTAACGAGATCACACCCGGTAACTTCACATTCAGAACAAGAGAATTTGAACAGATGGAACTGGAATTCTTCTGTGAACCCGGTACTGATCTGGAATGGCTGGACTACTGGAGAGCATACTGCAAAAACTTCCTGCTGAGCCTTGGCATGACTGAAGAACACATGAGACTGAGAGACCACTCTCCCGAAGAACTGTCCCACTACTCCAAAGGCACAACAGACATTGAATATAAATTCCCCTTCGGCTGGGGCGAACTGTGGGGCATTGCAGACAGAACAGACTATGACCTGACATGCCACCAGAACACAAGCGGCGAGGATATGTCCTACTTCGATCAGGCAAAGAACGAAAAATACGTTCCTTACTGCATCGAGCCCTCCGTTGGTGCGGACCGTGTGACACTGGCATTCCTGTGTGATGCATACCATGAAGAAGAGGTTGGCGAAAACGATGTAAGAACCGTTCTGAAATTCCACCCTGCACTGGCTCCCATCAAAGCGGCTGTACTGCCTCTGAGCAAGAAACTGGCAGAACAGGCAGGCGAGGTATATGCAATGATCGCAAAAGAATTCAACTGCGATTATGATGATGCAGGTTCCATCGGTAAACGCTACAGAAGACAGGACGAAGCAGGTACACCTTTCTGTATCACATTCGACTTTGATT
>JAUNCB010000169.1 GCA_030526765.1 Bacillota bacterium | reverse complement strand
AATGCTTCTGGCGATCTGGGAAACCTCCAGCGTATGGGTCAGACGGGTGCGGTAATGATCTCCCTCAGGGGAAATAAACACCTGTGTTTTATGCTTCATTCTGCGGAAGGACTTGCAGTGGATGATCCGATCTCTGTCCCGCTGGAAATCCGTACGAAGGTCACACTTAGGCTCCTCTCTCTGCCGTCCTCTTGTATCCACACTTTTCACGGCATACTGCCCCAGCATTTTTTCCTCCCGTTCCTCCTGCAGCAAACGTAATTCCATGCCATTCCCTCCTTTTCTCTGAACCCACAAAATTCTCCTATTACTTAAAATATACGCTCTTTTCCTTGAAAATCCTCTTTTTCCATAGAAAAAAGCCCTGTTTTCCAGAGCTTTCTTTCTTTTTATTTCCCTTCTGCCCTTTTCCGCAGCCTTTCGTGAAATCCTGCCATTCCCACAAGCAGAAACAGAAGGAACAGCGGCAGCAGTGCCGCACTGATCCAACCGGCGATCAGCCCAAACAGCGGCGGCATCACACAGAAGCCCACATAGGCACTTGCCATCTGTACCCCGATGACCGCCTGGGAACGCTCCGCCCCAAACAGCGCAGGGATAGAGTGAATGATGCTGGGATAGATGGGCGCACAGCCCAGCCCCACCAACAGCAAACCGCCCAGAGCGGAAAAACGCCCCAGTGGCAGCAGCATCGCCACAATCCCCAGCAGGATGATGCCACAGCCCAGACGGATCATATTCTTATCATTGAGCCGAAAACTCAGAAAGCCGCTGATGCCTCTGCCCGCCGTGATGCCCAGATAAAACATAGCCGCATAGGATGCCGCATCCACCGCAGCCATGCCGCCCTTCAGCACCAGATAGCTTGCCGCCCAGAGCCCTGCCGTCTGCTCCAGACCGCAGTAGCAGAAAAAGGTCACAACGATCTGCTTTGCCCCGGGGATCTGAAAGATCTCCTTTGCCGTCAGCGGCTTTTCTGCCGCAGCCATCCGATGATGCAGCTGCTTCTGTCCCCGCCAAAGGGGCAGGCTCAGAAACAGGAGCAGAGTCAGACAGACCTGAAAAATAGAAATATACCGATAGCCCATATTCCACGGCTGTCCGCCGGACAGTGCCCAGCCCATGATATAAGGCCCTGTGGCGGCTCCGATCCCCCACATACAGTGCAGCCAGTTCATGTGATGGCTTTTATAATGCAGTGCCACATAATTATTCAGTGCCGCATCCACACCGCCTGCCCCCAGCCCATAAGGGATCGCCCAGAGGCAAAGCTGCCAGAAGGCATTGCAGCAGGAAAACCCGAACAGCCCCAATGCCGTCAGCGCCACACTGCAGGCTGTCATTTTCCCCGAACCCAGCTTCTTCGCCACCCGTTCACTGTTCAGACTGGATACAATGGTACCCATGCAGATAATGGTGGAAACCACCCCCGCATAGGAAAGAGGCACCTCAAATTCCCGATAAATGGTGGGCCACGCTGCCCCCAGCAGGGCATCCGGCAGCCCCAGACTGATGAATGTAATATAAATCACCGCTAACAGCAGATGTATCATGTTTTATTCTCCTATCCCCAAAAATCTTCCCTTGCTTTTTCCATAAGAAAAGCGATATTGCAGCTTTCCCGCAAAATCGCTTCTTTCCTTCACACTTTATTCCGGCACCTTACCGCCGCCGCTGTATTTCGCATACTGCTTTCCCCGCACCTGCACAAACTCCATTTCCGGATAGCGCAGTGCCGTCAGATAGCCGCCGTACACACAGCCCTGATCGATATCCACCGTATGATTGATGATCTCCGGCTTTTCCGCCACCGTATGTCCATACACCACAAAGGGCTCTCCGTCATACTCCGCAGCCCAGTCCAGACGCTCCGGCTTTCCGTTTTCATCAAACACGCCTGTGGTTTCCCCATACAGGCAGACGGTACGAATACGGTTGGAAAATTTACCGATATTCTCCGCCCGCAGGCCTCCATGCACAATGGCAAGCTTCTTTCTGTCCAGAAGCAGATAAAAGCATTGGCTTTCATAGCAGCGCATATAGCGGTTACGGAACACCATCCGTTCCTCCTTGGGCAGCTTCTCCAGCTCAGCCACCGTATTTTCCAGCCCATGGGACAGATGTACCCGATTCCCCAGAAAATAACGATACAGCTTATTGCAGTGGTTTCCATGCACCCAGAACGCACCGCCGTTGTTCACCTGATCGATCCAGAAATTCAGACACTCCAGATTTCTGCTGCCCTTATCCGCCACGTCCCCCACGGAGATCAGCCTTCTGCCTTCGGGATGCACATAACAGCCATCGCCCTTTTCATAGCCCAGCTTTCGGATCAGCTCCATCAGTTCCTCATAACAGCCATGAACATCGCCCACAATATCAAATTTATTTTCCCGAAATTCCAGAATGCGGAAATTTCGTTCTCTGCGTTCTTTCATATCCATTTTCCTCTCAGACGGATGTTCTCAGAAATTCTCATTGTAATCATACCATAAAAATGACAGCTTTTATAGAAAAATTGTATCCTTTCATGAAAAAACTTTTGGAATCATATAAATAAAGCAAAGGAAAAGGAGGTTTTTCCATGTATTCCAGAAAAGAGATCCCTCTGCCCTTTCAGGGAAAGCCGAAAAAGGCGGAGCCTTTGCCCCCGCTCCCCGTGGAAGCGACAAAACGAACAGAAAACACAGAGCGGACAGAAGCCGCACCTCTCTCCGCTCCGCTGGCAGCCCTGTTTCTGCTGGAGCTGTTCACAAAAAAAGGGTGACGATTCTTTGAATCGCCGCCCTTTTTAAAGTCCCATCATTTCCATGATCCGGGAAAGCTGTATCTGCTCCTCTTGGGGCAGGCTTGCCGCCACCGCCGCCAGCAAAGCCTTCTGCTCCTCCGCCGAAAGACTGCCTCCCGCCGAAAGCTTCTCTCCGTATTCCAGAAAAACATCCAGCCGTTCCATTCCCGTTTTCCCGCGGGCTGCCTCCGCTGCCTCCCGCAAAAGCCGCAGCCGTTCCTCTCCCAAAGCCTGCACCTCCGGTGTATCCCATGTATTCATTTTCATTCCCCCCGCCCCAGTATCTGTTTCATGTCCATCATTTTCAGCATCATTTCCATTTGCTGCCGTTCCTCCTGCCGCAAATATGGCTGCAAAACCCCCAAAAGCTTCCGCCGCCGCACCTCCGGCTGCTCCTGCTTTTCCCGTACCTCCAGCCTGCTTTCCTGCAGCACCCGCTGCATCTCCATCAGCCGCACCATCACATAGATCTCCTTCTGATACTCCCGATCCAGAAAGGGGATCGCCGCAGAAAGCATATTTTCCTGCCGATTGCGGCAGAACAGTTCCCCCTGCTCCGCCTCTATGGGAGCCTCTTGCTTCGGCGTTCCCATCAGCCGCTTCAGCCGTTCCATCCGCTGCAGCATCTGTAATGCCTCCATGGGCTCCATTTCCTGACCCTTTTTCTCTGCCACAGACATCGCTCCTTTTTTCTTCTGTAACAAAGATATGCCCGTAAGTCCCCAAAAATTCATTTTTACATACCATATTAGGGAAAGGAGATGTGTTTCATGTCTTTTCTGAATCGGCTTTTTGCCGCCGAAAAAAACAACTCTGTCCCAGTGCCTTCCATTGCCTTTCTGGATACAGGTCTTTCCCCCGTTGCCGATTTTACCGAACCGAAAAACCGCATCCTCGCTTTTTTGGATCTGGTCAACGGAAAAAAAGAACCCTATGACGATAATGGGCACGGCACCCATGTCACGGTTTCTTCTAAGCACAAAAAAAGACCCCTCTTACGAGGGGTCTCTCTTATGACCGTTAGAACAATTTCAG
>JAUNCB010000006.1:6833-14366 GCA_030526765.1 Bacillota bacterium | reverse complement strand
GTGCAGAAGAAAAAGCCTCAGAAACTTTTGTTTCTGAGGCTTTTTGTCGGATTACTGGCGGAATACCTCGTCATAGGCCGCATGAAGCACATTCAGATAGTCTTCCTTGCTCATGGGGCGGGGGTTGGATTCCGTGGAGATATTACGAGCGGACATTTCTGCGATCTGCTCAAAGGATGATTTATCTACACCCAGCTCCTTGAAGGCAGGCAGCTGCACATCCTTGCAAAGCTGCTTTACTTCTTCTACTGCAGCACGGGCGCCTTCCTGCACCGTGCTGAAGGAAAGACCCATTGCCTTTGCAATGTCCGCATATTTTTCGGGACAGTATGCAGAAGAGTATTCCATTACATAGGGCAGGAAAATAGCGTTGCACATTCCGTGGGGCAGGTCATACAGACCGCCGAGGGATTCTGCAACACAATGAACAGAAGCCACATCGGAATGGCTGAAGGCAATGCCTGCCAGCATACTGCCCATGAGCATTTTGCTGCGGGCCTCCAGATCATTGCCGTTTTGGAAGGCAGCTCTGAGGCTGTCGGAAATCAGTCTTACGGCATGGAGCGCCACAGCATCACTGATGGGCTCACTGCAGGTTGCAGTATAGGCTTCAATGGCATGGGTCAGTGCATCTACCCCTGTTGCCGCAGTGACAGAGGCGGGCACGGAAAGGGTCAGCTCAGGGTCACAGATGGCAAGGGCTGCAGCGGTGTAAGGGCTTTTTACGGTCATTTTGTATTTGCTCTTTGTATCTGTGATAACAGAGGAAAAGGTTAGCTCGCTGCCTGTGCCCGATGTGGTGGGAATGGTGATAAACAGGGGCAGGGGCTCTGTTGCGGCTGTTTTGCCTTCGTATTTTTTGATGTCATCGGCATTGTGTGCCATCAGTACACCAACGGATTTGGCACAGTCGATGGAGCTGCCGCCGCCCAAAGCGATCAGACAGTCTGCACCGCATGCGCGGGCAAGGGCTGCGCCGTCCCGTACATTGGTATCCTTTGGATTGGGCTCTGTACCGTCATAAACGGCATAGGGGAAGTTGTTTTCTTCCAGAAGTGCCGTTACCTGCGCCAGAAGACCTGCTTTTACAATACCCTGATCGGTGATGATGAGGGGGTGCTTGCCCCCCAGCTTTTTCAGATAAGCGGGCAGGGTCTTCAGGCAGCCGGGGCCGTATTCGATCTTTGTGGGAAGCTCGAAAAAGAATGGTGTTGTGATACTGGACATGATGCTTCACTCCTTATCATTTATTTTTTTGTATATACCATAGCAGATGCTTTTGAAAAATTCAATCTTATGCAAAGGATAAGTTTAAAAATCAGCAGCAGAATTGTTGAAGGAAGGGGAAAATAGGTATAAAATAGAAGAAATTGTTAATCAGAGGAAACATTTCAGGTGGTGATATGGATGTTGACGGTATTGCGGAGAGAGGAAAAGTATATCCTCTATCAGGAGGAAGCGCTGCACTATCAGAAGCAGTTTGCAGAGATCCTGATGCCCGATGCGTTTTCGGAGGAGGACGGATATACCGTTCGTTCCTTATATTTTGATACGGTCGATGACAGGGATTATTTTGATAAAATGACAGAGCAGAATGTGCGGCGAAAGGTGCGGCTTCGCATATATGGGCTGCAGGATCGGCAGGTAAAGCTGGAGCTGAAACAGAAGGAAAATATCTATCAGAAAAAACGGTCACTGATAATCTCCAGAGAGCATGCGGAAGCATTGGTCAAAGGAGATTTTTCCGTGCTGCTGACCTATGCAGATGCTTTTGCCGCGGAAATGTATTTTATTCTGTCATCAGAAGGCTATCGGCCTAAAACGATCATTGAATATCGAAGGAGAGCCTTTGCGGCAAGGGAAAATGATATTCGGCTGACCTTTGACACGGACATTCGGGCAACGGAAAGCTGTTTTGATCTGTTTGCGGAGGATCTGATCCTGCATCCGGTATTTGATCGGAACAAGACTGTTTTTGAGGTAAAGTATAATCATTTTATGCTGGGATATATTTCTGAGATCATCAGTACCATCAACAGGAGGAAGGTCACTTCCAGCAAATACTGTATGGGAAGATCGATAGGATATCCCTTATATAGATAAGAAAAAAGGGGGAATTAAGGATGGAGAAATATTTATACAGTATAATGCGTGACAGCGGCGGAACGCTGAGCATCGAAGAGATCCTGATGCGGCTTATGGTTTCTATTTTGCTGGGGGCGCTGATCTATCTTTCTTATTATCTGACACATTCCGGTACGATTTACAGTAAAAAATTCAATGTGACGCTGGTTACGCTGTCGGTACTGACTACGATGGTAATGACGGTTATCGGCAATAATATCGCACTTTCTCTCGGCATGGTAGGTGCGCTGTCCATCATCCGATTCCGCACATCCATCAAGGACAGCCGTGATACGATATATATTTTCTGGACCATTATTATCGGTATCTGCTGCGGTGTCGGTGATTTTGTCGTTGCGGGCTTCGGCAGTGCAGCCGTCTTTTTTGTGCTGCTGCTCTTTGGCAGAGTCAGAAAGGAAAACCGTACCCTGCTGATCATTAAAGCCCCCAGAAGATATGAAAATGAAATCAGAAAAAATGTTTTTGCTTATTTCGAGAAGGCACCTGTGATCAAAGTGCAGAATACTACCAACGAAAAGATTGAACTGATCTATGAAATTGACCATAGAGAGCTGGATAAAGCAGAGAAAAAGGAAGCACAGGCGGCGATTGCGGAAAAACGCACAAAATTGTCGCTGTCGGATAAGCTGTATGCCATCGGAGAAATGGACTATGTCAATATCGTTGTGCAGAGTGACGAAATTTCCTAAGGTGTTGATATGATATGAAGTATAAAAAAATCAGTATTGCTGCGATGGCAGCCATGATGATCGGCGGTGTGCTTCTGCAGGATGTGGAAGTGAAAGGCAACAGATATCATCAGCATCTGGAGGTATTGCCGAAGGCAGCCTGCACGGAACACGGAGCAGATGTTTTCTGCACCCATTTGCCGCTGATGCAGATCTCCATTGAAGAGAGTATGCCGAATCCTTATCTGCTGGATGCAGAGGGAAATCCTGTGGTGCTGGAAAATGGGGAAAAAGCAAAAAATCAGCAGACGATCCCTGCGAAAATCTCCTATTTTGATGCGGAAGCGGCCAATAATCATCTGACAGATAATGCGGCGGTCACTTCTCGGGCGGAGGTTCGTATCCGCGGGAATATCTCCAGAGGGTATGATAAAAAAGGATATAAGATAAAATGCAAGGAAGATGATCAGATTACAAACAGAAAAGTGGAACTGTCCGGTATGACGGCAGACAGTGATTGGGTGCTGCATGGCCCGTATTTGGATAAGACGCTGCTCCGAAATTATCTTTGTTATAATCTTTCCGGTGAAATTATGGAATACGCTCCCAATGTGCGCTTCTGCGAACTGTTTATCAATGAAGAATACATGGGGGTCTATTTGTTGACGGAGGATGTCAAATATAACAAAAACGGCAGAGTGATGCTGGAAAAATCGGATCCCGATCTGAAAGAAACCTCTTATATCCTTCTGGCAGACCGGGGCAGTGACAATCCCGGGAAAGCACTGGAAACCTTTGGTGCAGATTCCTTTATTACGGCATTGCCCGGCAGAGCCGGCGGACAGATGGAGATCGTTTATCCGGCAGGTACACTGACAGAAGAACAGAGAAAATATATTTCAAAGGATTTTTCTGCATTTGAAAAGGCATTGTTTTCCTTTGACTATGATAAGAAAGACCGCGGATATCAGAATTATATCGATGTGGATTCTTTTATAGAATACTTTCTGATCAATGAGCTGACGATGAATTACGATGCAATGGGGTTCTCCACCTATCTGTACAAGGATATCGGAGGCAAGCTGCATCTGTGCGTATGGGATTTTAATTCTGCTTTTGACCATTATACCGAAAGCACCTCCTCTCCCCATACCTTTCGTCTGCAAACAAAGATGTGGTATCAGTATCTGATGAAGGACCCGAAGTTTGTGGATGCTGTCATAGAAAGATATTGGGAGCTCAGAAAAGAGGAGTTTAATGAGGAAGCTCTTTTGCAGTATGTTGACGATGCGGCGGCATATCTTGGGCCTGCCATAGAAAGGAACTATGAAAAATGGGGCTATTCTTTTGCGGAAGCGTCTGACCTTCTGATTCCGCAGGAAAGAAACCCACGTTCCTATGAAGAAGCGATCCGACAGCTGAAAGCAACGATTTCCGAACGGATCGCTTATATGGACGAGTCGATTGAAAGACTGCAGATCATGGGGCATGAATCGCTGAATAAGAAGTTTAATCATGAAGACACAGAAAAGGGAGGATTCTGATGAAAAAGTATTTGATGATCATAGGCATCCTTCTGGCGGTATTTCTTGGTCTGGATTATTTGTATTATTATGATGGAGACCTGTTTTTTTCCCATGAAGGGGAGGTTACCTGCAGCGGAAGGGCTGCGGGGGAACAGTTATATATTGATAAAGGAACGGGATATGAAGTCTTTGACATTCGCGGGGTCAATCTGGGGCTTGGAAAACCCGGATATTTTGCGACAGAGATGGCGATCACAAAGGAAGAATACCTTGAATGGATGAAGCAGATTCAGGAAATGGGTGCAAATGTACTGCGGATCTATACTATTGGCCCGACTGCGTTTTATGACGCATTTTATGAATACAATCTGAATAACCCGGAACCGCTGTATCTGATTCATGGGGTATGGGTGGACGATTACCTGCTCAATTCCAGCTACAGTGCCATGGACGAAGCATTTTATCAGCCGTTTCTGGAGGAATGTAAGGACACTGTGGATGTGATCCATGGCAGATATAAAATGCGCGGTTTGGGCGGCATCATCGGTGAAAAGTATGATAAGGATATTTCCCGCTGGGTATACGGATATATTCCCGGAGTGGAGTGGGAGCCGACACTGGTTACCTATACAGACGAAATTTTTGAGCAGCTGCCGCAGTATAAGGGGGAATACTTTTATACAGAGGAGGCAAGCAATTTTGAGATCCTGCTTGCGGGCATCGGGAATGAAATGGTGTCTTATGAAACGCAAAAATATGGCACCCAGAGGATGATCGGTTTCTCGAACTGGGTGACGACCGACCCGCTGGAATATCAGGATGCGGTAGAAATGAAATTCAAGAAATCTGCAGCCGTAGATGTGGAGCATATCAAAACGACAGAGAAGCTTCTTTCCGGTCAGTTTGCATCCTATCATATATATCCCTATTATCCGGACTATTTCAGTTTTTACGAGGACAGAGAAGAAAATACATACTTACAGTATCTGAATGCGATCAATGCACATCACAGTATGCCGGTAGTTGTTACGGAATTTGGTGTTCCCTCTTCCCGTGGGATGGCGGCTTATGAAGATCTGGGCAGAAATCAGGGCTGTATGAGTGAGCAGCAGCAGGGAGAGGCACTGATCAGTATGTATGAGGATATTAAAGCCGCCGGGAGTGCCGGAGGGATCGTGTTTATCTGGCAGGATGAGTGGTTTAAGCGAACCTGGAATACCATGGCCGCAACGGAGCTGGAAACAACTGCCTACTGGAGCAACTACCAGACCAATGAGCAGTACTTTGGTCTGCTCAGCTTTGATCCCGGAGAGGAAGAAAGCATCTGCTATGTGGATGGGGATAGATCGGACTGGGATGCATCAGAGGTGGCTGCGGAGCAGGATGGATATCGGCTTTCTGTAAAATATGATGAGAAGTTTCTATATTTTCTGGTGGAAAAGGATGGCCTTGATATACAGAAGGACAGACTGTATCTTCCAATAGATACAACGCCGAAAAGCGGAGCAGCAAAAACAGATCAGATGGGCGGCCTTGAGATGGAAAAGCCTGCTGATTTTGTGATTGAAATAAATGGAACGGAAAACAGTCGGGTCTGGGTGCAGGAATATTATGATATGATCAGAGCGCTGTACAGCAATGCGCTGGAACCGCAGGGTTTTTTTGCGGCAGAATTTCCACGGAAGGATTCGGGGCAGTTCAATCCGATCCTGCTTTTGCTGCAGAGAGATTCTTATTATGAAAGCATCGGCGGAGGGGAAGCACGGGAGATTTCCTTTGCGGAATATAATCCGCTGAATTCCAATCATTATATGCTGATGGAATCCTACGAAACAGGAAAGCTGCTTTACGGCAATGCAAACCCGAAGGACAGCAGCTTTTGTTCCCTTGCAGATTTCTGCAGCGGAGAAGGCTTTGTGGAAATCAAACTGCCCTGGCATTTGCTGAATTTTGCAGACCCTTCCACCATGCGGATCCATGATGATTATTATGAGGTTTACGGTGTGGAATATCTGCGGATCGACGAGATGATGGTTGGTGTGGGGGACGGCAGCAGAAAAATCGAAATGGCTGCCGTGGAACTGGAAAAGCTGGGAAAACACCCCAAATATCATGAGCGGCTGAAGGAATCCTATTATATATTACAGGACTACTGGAGCAGCAACTGACAAAGGAACGGAGGAAATATAAAATGACGATCGTTCTGGAATTATATATCATTGTGTGCGTTGCTTTGCTGCTGTTTGACATTGGATTCCTGATGCTGAAGAATTCAAAAAATCAGCGTCTGAATGATAAGGACGATGCATTTAAAAGCAAATTGTATCGAGCGATACAGGAGTATCGGGATACAGGCAGTTATTCGGAAGCATTTTTGCAGGAATTGGCAAAGGAACTGGAAAAGACAGTGCATCTGGTTTCTTTGCAGGATATTCTGGAGGAGCAGACGGATATACAGGCTTCGTTTCGTTCGATCCTGTATGACCTGATTGATGTTTACAGGAAGAAACCGGAGCATGAGCAGGCGTTTTATACATATGTGATCTCTGCGCTGGATTATAGCGAAGAAAAGCCGTATTCTCATTTCAGCAGCAAATTCATGCAGTTTCTGCAGTCAAAATCTTTGTATACCTTTACAAATGCCATGGAGGCGATCTATAACTTTGGGGAGGTATATCTGATGGTGCAGGCGCTGGATGTTCTCAATCAGCGAAGGGGCTTCTATCATCAGAAGCTGCTGACAGACGGACTGCTTACCTTCAAGGGAGATTTTGAAGCACTGAATCAGGCGTTGCTGCAGAATTTTGCGGGCTATGAGGTACATATAAAGGAATGTCTTCTGGATTATTTCCGCATGCAGGGCTGCGATGCAAAGGCGCTTTGTCTGCATCTGATCGGAGAGGACCAGCCCGATGGCGAAGTGAAGTATCATGCCATGCGGTATTTTCAGAAATTTCCCTGCGAAGAGGCAAAGGAGATTTTTCTGCAGGTCCTGCAGGATAAGGAATCGGGCTGGATCAGGCAGATGCTGGCGATTCAGGGGCTGCAGCGCTATGAGGACAGCGATGTGTATGCGCTGGTGAAACAGAAGGTGACCTGCCGAGACTGGTATGTCAGAAACAATGCGGTGGAACTCCTGTATAAAAAAGGGCTGAACCGTACGGAACTGGAGGAGCTGCTCAGTCTGAACGATA
>JAUNCB010000006.1:0-6823 GCA_030526765.1 Bacillota bacterium | reverse complement strand
TATGGATACGATCCGAGAACAGGAAGAGGCAAGACGGGCGGCGGCAGAGATGCAGAATAAGGAGGGGCATTATGGACTGGATATTTGAGATCATCTCAGTAGATACAATGAAAGCCCTTCTTTATTATACGGAGATTTTTTTCGTGATCTATCTGTTGGGTTATTCCACTTTTCTGTTTGTATCTGTTCTGGTTGGCGGTAATCAGCTTTTTGAGGATATCAAAAAGAAAAAACTGCGGAATCAGATCCATCATGATTATTATGTGCCGATCAGCATTATTGTTCCGGCGTATAATGAAGAGGTCACGATCATAGATACGATTCGTTCCCTGCTGGATCTGGACTACAGGATATATGAAATCATCGTGGTGAATGATGGCTCTAAGGACGGCACGGCGGAAATCGTGGAAAATGCATTTGGGCTGAAGCGGGTATATCGCCCCATCCGAAAGCAGGTACCCTGCAGGGACCAGATTTCCATATATGAGGGGAAGGGCGGCAGCGGTACCCCGATCATGCTGATCAATAAGCAGAACGGCGGGAAGGCGGACAGTATCAATATGGGGATCAATGCATCCAGATACCCGTATTTTGTATGTATGGATGCGGATTCGATCCTGCAGAGGGATTCTCTGCAGAAGATCGCCGTTCCCGTACTGGAAACGCAGGATGTGGTTGCTGTTGGCAGCATGATCCGCATTTCCAATGACAGTGTGTTTGAAAACGGGCGGCTGGTGCAGATGCGCCTGCCCAAGAAGCTGACGGCAGCCTTTCAGGTGCTGGAGTATGAAAGATCCTTTCTGGCATCCCGCATTTTTATGGATAAGTTTAACGGAAATCTTATCATATCGGGGGCCTTCGGTCTGTTCAAAAAGGATGCGGTGATCAATGTGGGCGGCTATCTGGTAGGCTCCATGGGGGAAGATATGGAGCTGATCGTAAAGCTGCATTCCTATTACCGCAGCAATAAGATCCCCTATGTGATCAAATATGCCTATGAAGCCATCTGTTGGACACAGGCACCGGAACGCTTCCGTGATCTGCTGAAGCAGAGAAAAAGATGGCATATCGGGCTGATGCAGAGTATGCTGCGGCATAAAAATATGGTCACAGCACCCAGCTACCTTTATTATCTGCTGTATGAACTGCTTTCGCCCTTTATTGAACTGTTCGGCATGATCGTGACGGTGCTTTCCTATGCCTTTGGGCTGCTGAATCTGAAATATATGCTGATTCTGTTTCTGGCATACGGTCTGTTTGGGGCGATGCTGACGGTCAATGCCTTTCTGACCAGAAATTTCCTGAGTGATACGAAGATCAGCTTTGGGGATGTGATCAAGGCATTCCTGATCTGTATTCCGGAAAATGTATTGATCCGCTTTATCATGGCATGGACCCGTATGGCGGCGATCCTGTTTTATCGGAAAAGCAAAACAAACTGGGGACAGATCAAGCGGTATAAGATCAATTATGACAATAGTCAGACGGGAAAATAAAAAAAGGGGTGTTCCCCCAAGATGCTTCTGCATCATAGGGGGACACCCTTTTTTCTTTTTGTTATTTGATCAGACCGAGTTCCTTTGCGCATTCCTCCAGTGCGGCAAGTACCTGATCCAAATCTTCCTTGGTATGGTCTGCGGAAAGGATGGTACGCAGACGGGCGGTGCCTCTGGGCACCATAGGGAACTGCAGTGCCTGGGCATATACGCCTCTTTCATACATCATTTTGCTCAGCGCCTGCGCTTTTTCCGCATCGCCGACGATGATGGGGATAACGGGAGTGACAGAGGTGCCGATATTCAGACCCAGTTTTTCCAGTCTTTCTGCGAAATAATTACGGTTATCCCACAGTCTGTCCACCAGTTCTGTGTTTTCCATGACCAGATCCACTGCCTTTGCCGCTGCGGCAGTCAGACAGGGCGCCATGGGAGATGCGGTAAAGATAAAGCTTCTTGCCTTGGGGCGCAGGGCTTCGATGAATGCTTTGGGACCTGCCACAAAGCCGCCTGCAGAACCGAAGGCCTTGGAAAGAGAGCCTGTTTCAATATGGATGCGATCCCGCAGGCCGAAGTGATCTACAGTACCTCTGCCGCCGGGGCCCATAACACCGTCGCCGTGGGCATCGTCCACCACCAGTTCAGCACCATATTTGTCTGCCAGATCTGCCATTTCCGGCAGAGGTGCCAGATCCCCGTCCATGCTGAATACGCCGTCGGTGATGATCAGCTTTTTGCCTTCCACAGGCTCCTGCAGCAGCTCTTCCAGATGCGCCATGTCCATATGACGGAATACCTTGATCTTGGCACCGGAAAGGCGGCAGCCGTCGATGATGGAGCCGTGGTTCAGTTCGTCACTGTAGATGAAATCGCCCTTGCCTACCAGCTGGGGAATCAGTCCGGAATTGGCGGAAACACCGCAGTTGAAAACCAGAACGGCTTCTACATTTTTGAATTTTGCCAGTTTTTCCTCCAGTTCATCATGAACGGGATAATTGCCGCAGATGTTTCTGCTGGCGGTGGTGGCAACGCCGTATTTTTCCAGTGCATCCTTTGCAGCAGCTACGACTGCAGGATGGTTTGCCAGACCAAGATAGTTATTGGAGGCCATATTGATGACCTCTCTGCCGTCCAGCAGGATACGGCCGCCCTGAGGGGAGGATAATGTTCTATACATAAAGGTACCTTCTTTCTGTAAGAGATAGATTTTTTTCTGTGTTTATGATACTACAGCGGCAGGGAAAAAGCAAATATCCCGAAAAAGGGGAGCGGCGCCTTCTTGGGGGAGAAGACGCCGCGTAAGGGTTGTCACTGCCACAGGGGGGAACAGATTTGGGGGTATTCCCCTCTGCTTGGGAAGCAATGACAAGAAGAGATGAAAAGTTTGATTCAAAATAGCCTGCAGTTAGGAGAAAAACCACACGCTACAGAAGCAAGCACGGTTATAAAACAAATGCCTGTGTGTGCATCCGAAGAAAATCGATGACACATACAATGTTTCTACTTAAATACATCTTACAATAGATTGGATAAAATATCAATAAAAAAATAAATGATATAACGGGTATTTTGAAGAAAATCAATAGAAGGGTTTCGGGAAGCGAGAAAACCATTGTCAAGAAATCGTTTTTTTGATACCATAGGGAAGAATAGGAAAGGTAAGGTGGACCGATGAAAACACAGGAATCCATGGAAAACTATCTGGAAACCATATATGTATTGAATGAGAAAACAGGCTTTGTGCGTTCTGTTGATGTGGCAACGGAAATGGGGTTTTCCAAGCCCAGCATTTCCAATGCCAGGAAAAAGCTGAAGGCAGAGGGCTATGTGCAGATAGAAGAAAAAGGGCGCATCGTGCTGACGGAAAAAGGCAGAGCATTGGCGGAGAATACCTATGAAAAGCACTGCGTGATCGCCCATTGGCTGATACACATTGGGGTCAGCAAAGAAACAGCGCGGGAGGATGCCTGCAGAATGGAGCATATCCTCAGCGAAGAATCCTTCCAGTGCATGAAAAAGCATCACCAGAAATGGCATGAGCTGAGTCATGAGCCGGAAAATGAAATCGAACGATAAAAGGAAAAAGGTCACATCCCTTAGGCGGATGTGACCTTTTTTGCGCAATAATTACTGGAAATAGTAGTATCCGTATATTTTCCCGTTTTCCGGTGTTTCGCCGTGCTTTGCCTCGATCAGTTCGGAAACAGTGACCAGTTCATAGCCCTGCTCCTGCAGATAAGGCACCAGGTAGGCGGTGGCCTCTGCCGTTGCGGAATAAATGCCGTGCATCAGGATCACCCGTCCGTCCAGATCACCCAGTTTTGTTACCTCATGAATAATGGCGTTTGCATTGCGGCTTTTCCAGTCCACCGTATCCACGCTCCAAAGATAGATGGGCATGGGGATCAGGGTTTTAACATGCTCGCTGCAGTTGCCGTAGGGCGGGCGGAAGGCATTGGGAGAACGCCCCAGCACTTTCCGGAAGGCGGCATCGGTTTTTTCCAGATCCGCCAGAATGGTTTCGTCGGAGATCTTGTCGAAATTCTTATGGTCATAGGAGTGGCTGGCAACCTCGCAGCCTAAGGCATCCTCCCGTTTTACCACATCAGGGTATTTTTCCACCAGATGACCCAGATCAAAGAAGGTAGCTCTGGCATCGTATTTTTCCAGTGTATCCAGAATCTGATTGGTATAAATCGGGTTCGGGCCGTCATCGAAGGTGAGGGCGACCATTTTTCTGTCTGAGACAGGCTGGGAGATTTCCTCTTCCGGAATGGGTGCTTTTGCCCGCATATCCTCATAAGGGATCAGAAGGGAAACGATACCCATGCTTCCGGGGAACAGCTCGTAGCGGTCGAAGTGGAACAATACCCCTTCAGAGGTAAAGGCGAAGCGATCAAAGAGACCGTTTTCCACAGCCAGCAGGGTGTTGTAGTTCCCGAAGATCCGATCACAGTAGGGTTCTGCGGTGGTGAAATAGCTGCGGGTGTAGGCGGATGCATTTTCCGCAAAGCCTTCCCAGATCAGATCCTCTGCCAGAAGCTCCTGATCCTGCTCCAGATCAAAATGGAATGCCTGTATGCGAGTGTGGGGGGACATGCCCTCCGTTGTTTCGGTGGTATCAAAGAACAGAAGGCTCAGCATTTTTTCCTCGGTCAGATAGGCTTCGTAGCCCAGATAGAGGGTGGCCTCTGTTTTGTTTTCCCGTACCGTCTCTCCGTTGGGAGCGGCGGGCGGAAGATATTCCTGTGCAAAGGCGTTGCGGACATCGTTTACGATGGCTTCGATGCGGCTGTCAATGGCAGGCTTTCCGGTTTTTGGATATTGCAGGACATAGGAAAGGGGACGGTCATATTCTGCAACCGTCACGGTTTCGCCTGCCTGCTTTGTAGGCTGTGTTTCCCAGAAGGGCTTGCCCTTTGCAGTCAGCTCTGCCCGCTTCTTCTCAGAGGTTGTGGAAAGCTCCATGGCAGAGACGCTGCAGCCGCTCAGCAGCAATGCTGTTATCAAAAGAAAGGATAGCAGTTTTTTTCGTTTCATCTATATTATTTCTCCAATCTGTTGGTCTGAAAAATAGGGTGTACATAGCGACCGCGCTTTACGGTCTTTTTGCCATACTGGATGGCTTTTGCAGGGCAGCGGTTGATGCAGCCCAGACACATATTGCAGGTATCTGCGGTCCAGACGGGCTTTCCTGCGATCATTTCGATGCAGCCGCTGGTGCAGTGGTATTCACACAGTCCGCAGCCGATACACTGATCGGTCACATAAAAGGACTTTGTTTTCATGCCGCCCATGGAAAAGGCAGGGTTCACCACATGGGTAAGCACGGTGGAAAATCTGCCCCGTTTCACACGGAAGAAATCTGTCCAGCCCAGTGTGATGGCACGCAGGATATGCTCCAGTGTTTTTTCTGCAGCAGCGAGCTTTTCTGCGACCTCTTTCTGAGAGTCTGCCTCAAAGAGGGTGATACAGTTATCCGGCATGACAACGGAAAAGCCGCTGTCCAGTGTCAGTCCGTTTTCCTCCAGTGCGTTTTCAAAGAGGTCCATGGTGCTGCCTGCCGATGCACCGCAGGTGCAGACAGCGAAAATATAAGGGTCACCGGAGTAATACAGCTCCAGATTCTTTACGAAATCGGTTACGATTTTCGGGGGTGCCCATGCATAGACGGGGAATACAAAGCCCAGCCGTTCTCCCTGCATCAGGGTATATTCATATTTTTTCTCTCTTACGGCGATGGCGATGTCTGTCATCTCTTCGCCAAGACCCTCGGCAAGGGCTTTTGCTGCCGCATAGGAGTTGCCTGTTCCGCTAAAATAAAAGATCATGAGTGATCGCTCCTTCTGTCGAAAAGTGTAGATAACATAATCATACCATAAACAATGGAAAAAAGTCGAAAGAAAATCTTAATTTTTCACGCTTTTTCTAAAAAAAGTAAGGTTACAATAAATGGAAACAGAATCAGTGAAAATCGCCTTTACAATCAGTCGGAGGGGGCAGTATACTGAGAGCGAAAGGAGGCGGTTTGGATGTGGACGGAGGAAAGATATAAAGCCTTTCGGCAGGAATTGTTTTCAAAGGCGGAAGAGGGCTATCGGCGGTTTCATGAGAGGCTCCTTTGTTCATCGCTTCCTGTGATCGGGCTGCGGGTACCTCTTTTGCGGAAAACGGCAAAGGCGCTGGCGAAGGAAGACGGAATCGGCTTTCTGGAGGTCTGCGGCAGAAAAACCTACGAGGAACGGCTGCTTTACGGTCTGGTGGCAGCGGCTCTGCCCCTTTCCTATGAGGAGAAGCTGCCCTATTGGGATTACTATACAGAAGAACTGGCGGAAAACTGGGCCCACTGTGATGTATTCTGCTCTGCGGTAAAGGGCAGATTCAGGGGGCAGGAGGCGGCGTTTTTCGAGCATCTTCTGAGGTATCTTGGCAGTGAGAATCCGTGGGCGGTTCGTATGGGGCTGGTCATGATGCTGTCCCATTATCTGACGGAGGCGTATTTTCCTCAGGTGCTGGAAAGAACGGATGCGGTTCGCTCCGATCATTATTATGTGAGGATGGCACAGGCGTGGCTTCTGGCAACGGCATGGGCAAAGGACAGGGACAGGATGCAGGAATACGTGGAAAACCATCATTTGGAGGATTGGGTATTTCGAAAATTTGTGCAGAAAAGCTGTGAATCCCTTCGGGTCAGTGAAGCAGACAAAAAATTTCTGCGGAGTTTGCTTTAACACCTGTTTTTATGGGAAAAAACCTTGCTTTTTTGGAGGGAAAAGGATATACTTTACTAAATGAGAATAATTACTTTTTACGGGAGAATCAGGAGG
>JAUNCB010000168.1 GCA_030526765.1 Bacillota bacterium | reverse complement strand
GGTTCGGAGGGAATGACATCGCAGAACAGGAAGGTTTATGCCCTTTGGACAGGAGAGGGCAGACTGGAAGCGGGGGATATGGTTTCTTTTGCAGGAGAGATTTCGCCCTTTCTGACACAGACGGTTCCTTCGGGCTATGATGAGGAGCTGTATCTGAAGACCGAGGGCTTTGATTATAAGATATATCCCGAGTGGATGGCTTACGAAGGGGCGGATGACTCTGTTCTTTCAAGGCTTGCCTGTGTCAGAGGTCGGATACATACGGTTCTGGACAGCCTTCTGCCTCGGGAGGAAAGCGGCATCATGAAGGCGATGCTGACAGGGGATAAGGCAGATATTCCTGAGGAAGGATATCAGCTATATACAGAAGCAGGTGTGGTGCATGTGCTGTGTATTTCGGGGCTTCACATGAGCTGTCTGGCTTTGTATGTATCCTTCTTTATGGAAAAGATACTGCAGCGGAGCCGCCGTTTTTCTGCCGCCGTAACGATTCTGACGGCAATGGCATTTCTTGCCTTTACGGGAAGCACACCGTCTTCGGTGCGGGCCGTTCTGATGATCTGTGTTGTGATGCTGGGGCGGATTCTCTTCCGCAGCCATGACAGATTAAACGATATTGCATTGGCGGCTATGGTGCTTTTGTTATGGGAGCCACTGTATCTCTTTCATATCGGCTTTCAGCTTTCCTTTGTTACTGTACTGGGTCTTTGCATTGCCGCAGAACATATTCATATTGCAAGGCAAAAGGATCGTACCTGGAAGGACTGGCTGCGGGAAAGTCTGCTCTTTTCTCTGTATGCGACCCTCTTCAGCGGGCCGATAGTAGCTTATCATTTTCATTCCGTTTCCCTTGTTGGGATATTGGCAAATCTGCTGATTATCCCTCTGAGCGGGCTGCTGCTGGGCTTTGGTATCCTCAGTGCGCTGCTGGGGCTGCTTTGGCTTCCTGCGGGTATTTTCACTGCAGGCATCGTTTATGCTATTCTTAAGCTGTTTCAATTCACCTGCACACTGCTTCTGAAACTGCCTTTTGCATATATTCTGGTGGGGCAGCCTTCTCTGTGGACGATTCTGCTCCTGTATGGCCTCCTCTTTTACTGGATGCATTGGAGCGAAAAAAGACACAGCTGGCGCATAGCGGCAGTCTTTTCCGCAATGCTGTTTCTGTCTGTATTTCATAACAGTCTCTTTGCGAAGGAAACAACGATTGCTTTTCTGGATGTGGGGCAGGGAGACTGCGCTGTTATTTCAACCTATGACGGAAAGCATTATCTCATCGACGGAGGCGGAAAATACGGGAAGGAGATGGGGGAGAATACAGGAAAATATACCGTGCTTCCTTATCTGGAATATTTAGGAGCTGATCGTTTATCCGCTGCCTTCCTGTCGCATCCCGATCGGGACCATATGATCGGGCTTCTGGAGGTGCTGGAGGAGATTCCGACAGAAGGGCTTTATGTTTCCGATTATCCCTTTGGGGAAACGGAAGAAACCCTGCTTCTGAAAGAAACGGTGGAAAAGAATCGGATTCCCCTGTATACTGTAACAAAGGGAGAAGAGGCAGAGGGCTTTGCCTGTCTTCATCCATCAAAGGATTTTTACAATGGCGAGGATAATGGCGGCTCCATGGTACTGAAATACAGTTATGGCGGAACGAGTATCCTTTTTACGGGGGATATTTCCGCAGCGGAGGAACAGTATCTGCTGGAAGGTGATACAGATGTTTCTGCTGATATTCTGAAGGTGAGTCATCACGGCTCAGGCAGCAGCTCCTATGCCGATTTTCTGGAGGCTGTGGATGCAGAAACGGCTGTTATTTCCTGCGGCAAAAGAAATATATACGGGCATCCCCATGAGGATGTTCTTGCCAAACTGGAGGGAACAGAGGTGTTCCGTACAGATGAAGATGGAACTGTTCTCATCCACCTCAGACAGGACGGCACCTATACCATAGAAACCATGACGGAAAGGAAACCGTTTTATGAAAACATTAAAGAAAGACTGGAAAGAACATAAATTTGCCCCATGCTATCTGTTTTTCGGCGGGGAAACCTATCTGATCCGTGAATATGAAAACGCTTTGCAGCAGGCGATTCTGCCTGCAGGAGCGGAGATGATGAATCATGATATTTTTGAGGAGAAGCGGGCTGTGGCAGCCGCCATCATGGATGCGGCAGAAACGCTTCCGTTTCTGAGTGAAAAACGTCTGATCACCATAAAAAACAGTGAGTTTTTTCAGAAGAGCGGCAGAAAGGAAGAGGGGGAAAGGCTGAAGAGTTTTCTGTCCAATATTCCCGATTCAACGTGTATTCTTTTCATCGAGGAAAAGGTGGAAAAAACCAACGGACTGTATAAGGCGGTGGCAAAATACGGACAGGCTGTCGAATTTAAAAAGCCCGCAGAAAAAGACCTTGCCCTCTGGATCAGAAAGCGGTGCAAGGAGCAGAATATGCAGATGAGCGAGGCGGTTCTCGGTCTGTTTTTGCAGACAGTTGCCCATGATATGGAAAACATAGACGGGGAACTGAAAAAGCTTATTGACTATAAGGGAGAGGAAAAGGAAATTCTGGCGGAGGATATTCGTGCTGTCTGTACTGTTTCTCTGGAGGCACGGGTTTTTGATCTGGTGAAGGCGGTGGCGGAAAGAAAGCCTGCTGAAGCAATACAGATTTACAGAACCCTCCTTTCCATGAAGGAATCTCCTTATATGGTTCTGTCGCTGATCACCCGACAGTTCCGTCTGATTCTGGAAGCAAAGCTGTTTTCCGAAAGCGGACTGCCTCAGGATGTGATCGCGGCAAAGCTGGAGATCCGGGATTTTGCCGTACGGGAATATCTGCGGCAGGGGAAAAGATTTTCTGCGGCAGGCTGGAAGCAGGCGATGCGGGACTGTCTGAAAACAGATCTCGACATTAAACTGGGGCAGGCGCAGGAGGAAACGGCGGTGGAAATGCTCATTCTGAAATACAGCAGATGACAGATCAGAGCGGAATTACAGTCGGATTTTTTGGGAAAAGACGGCAGAATTTATAAAAAAGCAGAGAAAATAAGGCTTTTGGCAGTATTTTCATAGAGAAATTTTGTATTTTTATCTGTACAATCTCAAAAAGTTATGCTATAATAACACCATAATCGAATAAGGAAAGAAAGGATGTGGAACCCATGCACAGCGCTATTGGGTCCCGCAAGGATTTCAGCAACTTAGATGAAGATCAGCTGCTGGCAGAGTATAAGGATTGTCTGGAAGGAATTCTGGACCATGAGCAGGTGATGAAACTGGACCTGCACACACAGCATTGCAATACAAGCAGACTTCAGCATAGTATTAATGTATCCTATTACAGCTTTCTGATTTGCCGCAAGTTCGGATGGGATTATCGTTCCGCAGCAAGAGCAGGCTTACTGCACGACTTATATTTCTATGATTGGCGTGTAACGAAATATCTGCGTTCCGGTCATGCATCCTGGCATCCCCGTGTTGCACTGGATAATGCAAAAAAAATCACAGAGCTGAATAAAGTGGAAATCGATGCGATTGAAAAGCATATGTGGCCTTGTACCCCTGTACCTCCTCGCTACATCGAATCTTATGTAATTACATTTGTAGACAAGACCTGTGCCGTTGTAGAATTTGCAGAACGCAAATTTGCACACATCACAGAAAGTCTGGCGCAGATGTTTAGAAGAAGCTACGCTTCCTGATCCTTGCTGGACGAATTCGAACAGCTCTTTTAAAACTGAATAAAAACATCATTCAATAAAAAGTGAATATAAGTGAAGGGCGCTGCATTCTGCGGCGCCCTCTTTCTGTCTGTACAAGAAGATATGCTGTTATAAAGAAACGCCGTCAGGGAATTTGTTCTCTGACGGCGTTTTTCTTTGTGCGCTTAAGCACGAATAAACCACCAGCTTTGCTGGT
>JAUNCB010000167.1:2559-3937 GCA_030526765.1 Bacillota bacterium | reverse complement strand
CCTTTTCCTCCTTCTTGAACCACTGCTTGATCTTTGTTCTTGCCTGTGCGGATTTTACCACATTCAGCCAGTCCCTGTTGGGGCCCTTGGAGTTCTGGGAGGTGATGATCTCGACGATGTCCCCGTTCTGGATCTTATGATCGATGGGAACGATCTTATTGTTGACCCTTGCCCCTACCATCTTATTGCCGACAGCGGAGTGGATCATATACGCAAAGTCGATGGGTGTGGAATCCTTTGTCAGCTGGATGACATCCCCCTGCGGTGTGAATGCATACACCTGTGTGGAGAAGATATTGAAATCCTGCTTCAGGGTATCCAGATATTCCTTATTATCCGCCATGTCCTGCTGCCATTCCATGATCTGACGCAGCCATGCCAGTTTTTCCTCTTCTTTTCTTGCAGCCTTGCTGCCCTTTTCGTTTGCCTTGCCCTCTTTATATTTCCAGTGGGCAGCGATACCGTATTCACTGGTACGGTGCATTTCCCATGTTCTGATCTGCACCTCGAATACCTGCCCCTGAGGACCGATCAGAGAGTTGTGCAGGGACTGATACATATTGGGCTTGGGCATGGCGATATAATCCTTGAAGCGCCCGGGCATAGGGGTATACATGGTATGCACGATACCCAGCACCGCATAGCAGTCCTTCACATTATCCACCAGCGCACGGATGGCAAAGAGGTCATAGATCTGATCCATGGTCTTATTCTGGTTGACCATTTTCTTATAGATACTGAAGAAATGCTTCGTTCTGCCATAGACCTTGCCCTTGATGCCTGCCTCATCCATCTTCTGCTGCAGCTCTCTTACCATGCTCTGCACGAATTCGTCCCGTTCTTCCTTTTTCCGTTCGATCTTTGTGGTCAGATCTTCAAAGGCTTCGGGATCCAGATAGCGGAAGCACAGATCCTCCATTTCGGAACGGATCTTGGAAATGCCCAGACGGTGTGCCAGAGGGGCATAGATGTCCAGTGTTTCCTGTGCCTTTTCCTTCTGTTTTTCCGGCTTCATATAATTCAGGGTACGCATATTATGCAGCCTGTCCGCCAGCTTGATCAAAATTACACGGATATCCTTTGCCATGGCAAGGAACATCTTACGGTAGTTTTCTGCCTGCACTTCTTCCTTTGTCGTATAGGACAGCTTGCCCAGCTTTGTAACACCGTCAACCAGTGCAGCGATCTCCTCGCTGAACATACGGGAGATGTCTTCATAGCTGTATTCCGTATCCTCAATGACGTCATGCAGGATGCCTGCCACGATGGATTCCATATCCAGTTCTAATTCCGCCAGGATATATGCCACTTTCAAAGGATGGATGATATATGGCTCGCCGGATTTTCTTTTCTGATCCTTATGGGCGCCGTTTGCCAG
>JAUNCB010000167.1:0-2459 GCA_030526765.1 Bacillota bacterium | reverse complement strand
GATGCCGTCATAGGCAAGCTCTTCCCGTAAAATCCCCAGCATCTCGGCGGACAATCCTGCAGGCAGTCCGTCCTCTGTTGCATTAGGGGTCTGGATATGTCCTGCCATGATCAGATCCGTTCCTGCCTGAATAGCCGCACGGAAGGGTACAAATTCCACCGCTCTGAGCCGCTCCAGATCATGGGCTACATAGGTTTCCCCGAAATGGCTGTCCATGGCTGTATCTCCATGTCCCGGGAAATGCTTGGCACAGGCACTGACCCCTGTTTCCTCCATGGCAGTGATGAATGCCGCCGTTTTTTCTGCCGCCTCCGCAGGGTCAGAGGAAAAGGCTCTTGTGCCGATCACGGGATTTTCGGGATTGGTGTTCACATCCGCCACGGGGGCAAAATCAATATGGATGCCCAGCTCCGCCAGTTCCTTCCCGATGGTGCTGCCTGCATAAGCCGCATCTGTGATTTCCGCCGCAGGAGGGAAGGTCTCATGGGGGATATTGCTCTTTTTCAGACGGGAAACCAGACCGCCCTCTTCGTCAATGCCAATGAGGACACCCGTTTCCGATGCCTCCTGCAGATCGGCAGTAAGACGCTGGGTCTGCTCCACTGTGTCCAGATTTTCCGCAAACAGAATCACCCCACCAATATGATATGCCGCAAGCTTTTCCGCTGCTTCATCGGAAAGAACGGTCATCCCCGTTCCGTCGGCATTCTGGCGGAAATCCGCCATGATGAGCTGTCCCGCTTTTTCTGCCGCATCCATATTCTGAAGGATCGCCCCGATGACTTCTTCCTTTGTCTCCTGCGGTGATTTTTCCACAGCCTCCGTTTGCTCCGCCCCTCCGCCGCAGGCAGACAGACCGAAAACCATGCACCCTGTCAGGAGCATGGACAGAAATTTCCTCATATATACTTCCCCCTTCGTTTCATTTTTTCTTATTATAAGCCTTTTCTCCCCAAATGAACAGACAAAGAAAAAAATGCAGTTCGCCTTTTCTTTTTCAGACAGATGCCGTATAATGGGGAAGAAGATTTTTATGTTTTGCGAATAAATACAAAGGAGAAATCTAATGAAATTACAGAAATTGCTCAGCTATGTGCGCCGTGCCGTAGATGATTACCATATGATCGAGGAAGGCGATAGGATCGCCATCGGTGTTTCCGGCGGGAAGGACAGCATCTGCCTTCTGCTTGCCATGAATGCTCTGAAACGGTTTTATCCCAAAAAATTCGAGATCGAAGCCATCACCGTTTCTCTGGGACTGCCCGGCGCAAAATACGATGATATTCAGGCCCTCTGCGATGAGCTGGGTGTCAACTATACCGTTGTTCACACCGACATCGGACAGATCATTTTCGAGGAACGAAAAGAGAAAAACCCCTGCTCCCTCTGTGCCAAAATGCGTAAGGGCGCACTGAACGATATGGCGGAGAAGCTGGGCTGCAATAAGATCGCTCTGGGACACAACAAGGATGATGTGGTGGAAACCTTCTTCATGTCCCTCTTCTATGAGGGCAGAATGAACTGCTTCGCCCCTGTCAGCTATCTGGACAGAAAGAAGCTCTATTCCATCCGCCCTCTGATGTATGTGCCCGAATGGGAATGCCGCAGCTTTGTAACCAAAAGCGGCATCACCATCGTAAAGAACCCCTGCCTTGCCGACGGCAACACCAAGCGGCAGGAAACCAAGGAAATGCTGGCAGAGCTTTCCCAGAAATATGACAATCTGCAGGAAAAGGTATTCGGCGCCATCAAGCGCTCCTCCCTGAAGGGCTGGAACGACGGAGCTGCCGAAGAATAAGGAGGCGGCCTATGTCCACTTACCATGAAGAACTGAAAAACAAGGAGACCCTGCGGCTTCGGGAGATCCAGAAGGAACTGCCTGCCTTCACCCAGACCTTTTTTCGGGGCATTGCCCAGACCACATCCACAAAGACCCGCCTTGCCTATGCCTACGATCTGCGGATCTTCTTCCGTTATCTTTACGAGGAGCACCGCACACTGGGCGGCATGGAAATGCGGGAACTGAAGGCGGAGCATCTCAATGAGATCTCCTCGGAGGATATCGACTGCTTTCTGGAATACCTCACCTACTACATCCGCCCCGACCACGAGCATCCCGAATACGGCAAGGAAATGCACAATGAGGAAAAGGGCAAATCCCGCAAGCTGGCGGCAGTGCGGATGATGTTCAAGTTTTATTATAAGAAAAAGATCATTCAGGCTGACCCTGCCTCTCTGGTGGACACCCCGAAGATCCATGAAAAAGCCATCATCCGTCTGGATGTGAATGAAACGGCGGATTTTCTGGATGCGGTGGAAACGGGAGAAAAGCTGACCGACCGCCAGAAGGCCTTCCATGAAAAAACAAAAAAACGAGACCTTGCCATGATGACCTTACTCTTAGGCACGGGGATGCGTGTTTCCGAATGTGTGGGCATCAACATCAAGGATCTGGATTT
>JAUNCB010000166.1:2088-3943 GCA_030526765.1 Bacillota bacterium | reverse complement strand
AGCGAAAATATCAGATGGCACGTCGTATGGGCTTCACTCTGGACTGGAAGCAGATGTGGCTGATGCGGGAAAGTGATCTGATGCTGATCGAGGATCTGGCAAAAAATCTGGTGGATGAAAAGGCATGGGAAAAGAAACTGCATGATTATATGGATCACTATATTTAAGGAGGAAGCCTGAATGACAATGGAAACAATCTTCACCGCAATCATACCTGCAATACTGATTTTCTTTCTGGTGTTTTTCAATATTCGCAAAATGCAGAAGCAGGCGAAGATCATGAAAATGGAACAGGAAGGGAAATGCGGCACAGGCTGTGCGGGCTGTGCACACAGCAAAGGCTGTCATTCGGATAAGAAGACGATTGACTAAAACAAAGGTATAAGAAAAGGATTCTTCGTTCATACTGAGAAAAAAGGAGGGACGGAGAATGGATTTTAAAAAGAGTGAAACAAAAGAAAACCTGATGCGAGCCTTTGCAGGCGAAAGTCAGGCAAGAAACCGATATACCTTTGCAGCGGAGCAGGCCAAGGAACAGAAGCTGCATGTGATCGAGGCTGTGCTGCAGTTTACAGCGGCACAGGAGCAGGAGCATGCGGAGGTTTTTTATAACCATTTAAAGGAACTGGCAGGAGAGAATATCCATATTGACGGGAGTTATCCGGTGGATATTTATGAAACGGTACTGGAGGTGCTGCGGGCTGCCCAGCATAATGAATACGAAGAGTATGACGATGTGTATTGTGCCTTTGGAGATAAGGCGATGGAAGAAGGCTTTCCGAAGGCGGCAGCATCCTTTCATCAGATCGCCAAAATCGAAAAGGTACATGGAGACCGCTTCGGCACACTGGCAGACCTGCTGGAGCAGGGAAAGCTGTTTGTTTCCGATGTGGAATGTAAATGGATGTGCCTGAACTGCGGCTTTGTATACGAAGGAAAGCAGGTTCCTGAGCAATGCCCCGTTTGTCAGCACGATAAAGGCTATTTTATCCGTTTTTCTCTGGCACCCTATACCGAATAAAAGAAAGTAAAGCCCCTAAGATTTTTTCTCAGGGGCTTTTTGCGTCAAAAGGGTGCATCTTCTATTTCGCTGCCATTGATGGTGGCTTTTTCATCCTCCTCCAGTGGAATGATGATACATTTTTTTCCGTCGATCCGTTCTGTTTTGATCGCAGGCAGCTTTTCGGGAGAAACGGTCAGAATGATCTCTTTTTCCGGTGCTTCCGTAAGGGGAGAGGCTTCCTCCAGCTGCTGCTTCAGTGCTTCCACCTCCAGTGCCAGAGCCTCTGTTTTTTTGGCTTCGGCACGGGCGAGGAGTGCCTTGCTGTCGATCAGGTTTTCTGCAAGGGGAGGGGCATCGCCGAATTCTGTCTGGCAGATTTCCTCTACCTTTGTGATAACCTCTTCGGAAAGCCCTTTATCTGCCATGACCTCACGGATAGAATCTGCCGTAAGAAGAACGGGCTCATTTTCAAAGATATTTTTATGTTCGTCTACCAGATCACTGAGCTCCTGCTGAATATCGAGGATCATATTTTTGGGATCCTCTACCTCTGCGGAGATAACATCCTTCAGGATGGAATGGAATACCTTTTTCTCCTCTGCTGCAGTACGTTTTGGTTCACAGCCCAGTGCATTCTGCATGAAATCAGGCTGTGCTTTTTTTGCATCCTTCACATAATATCCCATGGCATTCACATCGCTGCTTCTATCGGAAAAGGCAGGGAAAAGGAAGCCCGTTTCCGGTACAGAAACCACCCAGTCCCGAATACGGGGGGCGATGATGTTCTGCTCCTTATGATAGCCAAGGCCTGCCTTTGTCAGCTCTACGGGGCAGATTGCACAGAGGATATAT
>JAUNCB010000166.1:0-2078 GCA_030526765.1 Bacillota bacterium | reverse complement strand
CCTCTTCGGATTCATCCAGTTTGTTGTTATCTGTGGTTTTCAGGGGAACATCGTAGGCATCATGGAAAAGTAGGATCAGATAGTTGCCAGCATATTCATACTGATCGATGATGCGCTCATAAAGCAGATCCAGAAGCCCGTCTCCCTTCAGGCCGCTGTCTCTGAGGGCGAGAAAAAATTTCTGTGCTTCCGTGCCTGCTTCTTCTTTCAGAAAGGACAGCTCCAGCAGGTTATTGCCAATGGTGCCGGAGAGGGCTTTTTTTGCGATTTCCAGATATTTATAGAAGGCTTCTTCATCCAGAGAGAGAAAGGTTTCATTGATGTGGAGCAGTATATTTTTCTGGCTGTCTACATAACAGCCTCTCATTTTTGTAAAGGTACAGCCATCCTTTTTCAGGCGGCGTTTTATTTCGAGAATATCTTTTTTTTGCATAAGGGACTCCTTCTTTCCGTTTTTATCACAGTCAGTATACTGTTTTTCTTCTGTTTTCGCAAGAAAAAGACATGGTTGGTGCTTAATGAGAAAAAATATTGGTAATTATGGACAGGAAACACAGGTGCGGCTTTTTGAATTTGGAAAAATATGCTATAATTTTATAAAATTTATGTTTTTTATAAGACAAAGGGGGAGACTGTATGAAAAAAATCATATCGATGCTGATGACTGCCTCGTTGGTGCTGGGTTTATCGGTACCTGTTATGGCAGGAGAAATGGAGGACAAGCTGGTCATTCTGCATACAAATGATATTCACGGACATTATGAAAAAGCCGAAGGGCAAATCGGTATTGCGGGTGTAGCTGCATTGAAGGATCAATATGAAGCGCAGGGGGCGGAGGTACTCCTTCTGGATGCCGGCGATTTTTCTCAGGGGACCACGCTGGTGAATCATAATAAAGGGATCAATGCGCCTGAGTATCTGATTGCGGCAGATTACGATGCGGTCTGTCTGGGCAATCATGAATTTGATTACGGTAATCAGGCGGCAAAGGATATTGTTTCTGCACTGAATGGGGGGAATATTCCTGTTCTGACTGCAAATATTCTGAAAAAAGGAACGACAGAGCCTTTCTTTGGAACGAATAAGATCTTTGAAATGGAAGGTGTGAAAGTGGGTGTGTTCGGTCTGGACACCGCAGAAACACAGACAAAGGCAGCACCCAGTAGCGTATTGGATATGACTTTTGTGGACGGCAAAGAAATGTTTGCGATTGCGCAGAAGCAGGTGAATGAGCTGAAGGAAGCAGGCTGTGAATATATTATTGCTCTCTGGCATCTGGGGTTAGTTGATGAGAGCATTGGCAGACGATGCATAGAGCTGGCAGAGGCAGTAACAGGGATCGATCTGATCATCGACGGCCACAGCCATACAGAAATGGATGGCGGCGAAATCGTGAAGGATACGATGATCGTAAGTGCAGGCTGCTATCTGGCAAATATCGGCACTGTTGTTGTGGATAAGGAAACAAAGGAGGAAAAGGCAGTGCTGATCGGTGCATCTGACTTTGCGGCAAATTACGGTGTGTATGATGAAGCGGTGGCACAGATGGTAGAGGGCGATCTGGAAAAGGTAAATGAGATTTATGCTGAGGTTTTTGCAAAATCTGAAGTTGATCTGAATGGAGAAAGAGATCCAGGTGTTCGAAACATGGAAACCAATCTGAGCAATCTGATTACAGATGCGTATCTCTATACGGCAAGAGAGTATGTGAAAAAGGAAGGGATGGATCTGACGGTAGATATGGCTGTGGTCAATGGCGGAGGGACACGGGCCGGCATTCCTGCGGGAGAAATTTCGAGAAATCATATTTTTACAGCCCTTCCAAACCGTACGACTGTGGTACTGATGACTGTGACAGGAGAACAGCTGCTGGAGGCACTGGAAGCATCAACCTTCTGTACCCCTATGGCATTGGGCGGATTCCCTCAGGTTTCAGGGATGGAATATACGCTGAATACAGCGATTCCCTATGAAAGCGGAGGCCAATATCCCGAATCCACCTATTATGCACCTGCAAAACCCGGCAGCAGAGTGACGATTCGGAGCATAGATGGAAAGCCCTTTGATCCAAATGCGAA
>JAUNCB010000005.1 GCA_030526765.1 Bacillota bacterium | reverse complement strand
CACATTCAGACTGGTACCGCCGACGATAAGCAGATCCGCCTTGCTGATATGATCTACAGACTGATACAGGGTCTCCTGATCCAGCCCCTCCTCATACAGCACCACATCGGGCCGTACGATACTGCCGCAGGCATCGCATCGGGTGATGCCGTCATCGGCTGTCACATAATCCAGATCAAAGGTCTTTCCACATTTCACACAATAGTTTTTATACAGGGTGCCATGCAGCTCCAGCACCGTTTTGCTGCCGCCCCGCTGATGCAGGTCGTCAATATTCTGGGTAATAACAGCCTTCAGTTTGCCCATCTCCTCCAGCTTTGCCAGCGCCTTATGGCAGTCATTGGGCTTTGCATCGGGATAGAGCAGTGTCTTCTTATAATATCTGAAAAAAACCTCGGGGTTCTGCTGGAAAAAAGTATGGCTCAGGATCACCTCAGGACGCACACCGTATTCATTGATGGCCTGAAAAATACCGCCCTCGCTGCGAAAATCAGGAATCCCGCTTTCCGTAGAAACCCCGGCACCGCCAAAAAACACAATATAGTTGCTTTCTTCGATCCATCTCTTCAGCTGCTTCAGCTTTTCATCCATAAAAACCCCTCCTGTCTGTTTCCGATTCGTTGTCTCTATTTTATCACACCTCTTCGGAATTTTCCACAGAAACCGAGGCCTCTCTTTTCACTACAGTGTCAAGGATACGGTGGTTTTCCACCTTTTCCACCAGAATCTTCATGCCGCCCGCTTCCAGCTCAAATTTCGAGCCGTCATCGGGGATCCTGCCCAGCACACCGAAAATATAGCCGCCGAAGGTATCATATTCCTCCACAGGCAGCTTCAGCTCCAGCTTCTCGGATACATCATCCAGAGAAGCACTGCCCTGAATCTTCCATGTGTTTTCTTCCACAAAAACGATCTCCTCGCTGTCTGTATCCATATCGCCCACCAGAAGCTCCATCAGGTCATGGATACTGATAACACCGCTCAGACCGCCGTATTCATCCAGTACAACGGCAAAATGCTTTTTCTCCAGCTTCAGATTGCGGAACAGCACGTCCGCCTTCATGGTTTCGGGTACATAGAAGGGCTTTTCCATGGCCTTCGCCATCACATTTTCTCTGCTCTTATCCTCCAGACGGAAATATACCTTTGTATCCAGCACCGCCACGATATCATCCTGATCCTCGCCGTAAACGGGATAATAGGTATAACGGCTCTCCAGAATGGTTTCCTTCCATTCCGCATCCGTTTCCTCCATACCCAGAGCCACCACATCCACACGGTGGGTGCAGACCTCTTCCACAGATGTATCGTCAAAGGCAAATACGTTGCGGATCCATTCTGTTTCCTCTCTGTCGATGGTGCCCTTTTCCGCACCTACCTCCAGCATCATATAAATTTCCTCTTCGGAAACCACCTCATCCTCATCCTCGGGGTCAATACCCATCAGCTTCAGAATGGCATTGGTGGAAATGGTCAGCAGAGCAACCAGAGGCGCAAACACCTTGGATACTCCTGTCAGCATCCCGCTCATCCCCAGTGCCATGCTTTCCACCTTTTTCATAGCAACACGCTTGGGCACCAGCTCACCGAACACCAGATTAAAGTATGCCAGCACCATGGTGATCACGATAACCACAACGGAACGCAGCACACCCTCGGGCACAGCGATCCCCGCTGCCAGCAGCGCCCCCACCACAGGGTCCGCAAAGTTTTCCGCTGCAAAAGCAGACCCCAGCAGACCTGCCAGTGTGATGGCAACCTGAATGGTCGCTAAGAATTTCGCAGGCTGCTCCGTCAGGGCAACCAGACGCTTCGCCCGTCCGTCCCCCTCCTTCGCCATACGCTGCAGCTTTGTATCGTTCATGGAGATCACAGCGATCTCCGCACTGGCAAAGATCGCATTCAGTGCGATCAGCACCACCTGTAATAATAATGGTCCAATATATTGCATTTTTCTTTCCTTCCTTTTCTCTTTTTTCTTCCTGCTTTACAAACACAAAAAGGCATACCCCGACCCAAGGGCGGAGCATACCTCTGCTTCTATGTTTCATCGGCATATGTAATTGTAAGAATACTTCGGGCGATACTGTCGTCCATGCCGTTTTTCACACTCCTTTGGTCTGATATGAATGGTATTCTGCCATAAAAGCGCCCATCCGTCAATAGACAAAGTGTTAAGAAATTGTAAACGATCTAAAGCACACCCGTCAGGAAGATTTCCAGACCAATGCCGATCAGGATCACACCGCCAAGAATACTTGCCTTGCCTGCCAGCCTTGTACCCGCCTTTTTGCCGATCTGCAGACCGAAAAAGCAGATCACAAAGGTCACCGCTGCGATCAGCAGTGCCGCCAGCATCGCCTGATACAGTTCATAGTCCGCAATGGTGAAGCCTACGGAAAGGGCATCAATGGAGGTTGCCACCCCCTGCACCATCAGTCCCCAGAAGCCCACTGCCTGCAGCTCCTCCTCCGCTTCTCCGCCACGGATGCCTTCCGCCAGCATCTTTCCGCCGATATAGCCCAGAAGCCCCAGTGCGATCCACGGAATCCACTGTTCAAAGGAGCGGAACAGATTGACTATGGTATGCACACAGACCCAGCCCAGCATGGGCATCAGTGCCTGAAAAAAGGCAAACACTCCCGCAATGGCACACATCCGTCCCTTTTTCATCCACGGTTCATTCAGCCCGTTGGCAAGGGATACGGAAAAGGCATCCATCGCCAGCCCGACCCCCAGCAGTATGCAGTTGCAGAAAAAGGCAAATCCTATTGTCATAAAACATCCTCCAACGACATCAGATACAACCTCTGTTTTTCAGAAATTCCTCGATCTTTGCAATGCAGACCTGTAATTGATCCATGCTGTAGGCATAGGAGATGCGCACAAAGCCCTCTCCGCTTTCGCCGAAGGCATCCCCCGGCACCACTGCCACGCCGCCCTCAAAAAGCAGCCGTTCGCAGAATTCCTGAGAACTAAGCCCCGTCAGTGCAATGGAGGGGAATACATAAAAGGCTCCCTCCGGCGCAAAGCAGGTCATCCCCAGCCGTTCAAATTCCTCCAGCAGATATCTTCTTCTTTCATCATAAGCATCCCGCATCCTTGCAATGTCCCCATCACAGAGTGCATCATCCCGCAGTGCCTCAATGGCACCATACTGGCTTGCCGCAGGTGCACACATAATTACATAGGCATGCACCTTCCGCATGGCCTGGATCAGCTCCGCAGGCCCGCAGGCATAGCCCAGCCGCCAGCCCGTCATGGAAAAGGATTTGGCGAAGCCGTTCAGCACGATGGTACGCTCCCGCATCCCCTCCAGTTCCGCAATGGAAACATGATTTTTTCCGCCGTAGGTCAGCTCTGCATAAATCTCATCGGAGATTACCAGCAGATCATGCTTCAAGATCACAGGCACCAGTTTTTCCAGATCCTTCTTTTCCATGATTGCCCCCGTGGGGTTATTGGGATAAGGCAGGATCAGTGCCTTTGTTTTGGAGGTGATCGCCGCCTCCAGCTCCTCCGGCTGCAGACGGAAGCCGTTTTCCGCCTTTGTCTCCACCACCACAGGCACACCATGCTCCAGCTCTATGGCAGGCTTATATGCCACATAGGAGGGCTCCACCACCAGAATCTCATCCCACGGCTCAATGATGGTACGCAGCGCCACATCAATGGCCTCCGATGCACCGATGGTACACAGGATCTCCTGAGCAGGATCATATTTCAGAGAAAATCTTCTTTCCATATAATGAGCAATGGCAGCCCTCAGCTCCGGCAGACCCATATTCATGGAATATCTGGTCTTGCCCTCTTCAATGGCCTTCATTGCCGCACGGCGCACCCGCTCCGGTGTTTTGAAATCGGGCTCGCCCACACACAGGGAAAGGGCATCGGGCACCTGTGCCGCAATGTCCGCAAATTTACGGATGCCGCTCCATTCCATATGTTCCACATTTTTTGCAATAAAATTCCTCATAGCACTTCACTCACTCTCAAAGCTTCGCTTCATACAGGGCATCGCTGCCGGGCTCCTCCAGAGGCAGACGCATACCGCCTGCCAGCATATATCTGCCGCCCTCTGTCAGTTTTCCGATCACAGCCCCTTCTATGCCTGCCTCATGCAGCTTCTTCACCAGTCCTGCCCCGTCATCCACAGCGATGATCATAGTGCCGCTGGAAATCAGCCGCAGATAATCAATGTGCATTGCCGCACATATTTTTTTCGTCTCTTCCTTTACGGGGATCTGCTCCACAAACACATCCACCCCAAGACCGGAGCATTCCGCCACCTCCCAGACAGCACCCAGAATGCCGCCCTCTGTGGCATCGTGCATGGCCGAAGCCCCGTAATCAAAGGCAATTTCCGATTCCGCTCCCACAGAAAGGAACTGCTTCATATCCTGCGCCCGTTCCAGCTCCTCCGCCGAAAGGTACGCCCTGAGCCCCGCTTCCCATTCCTTTGCCAGAATGGCTGTGCCCTCTGTGCCTGCCCATTTGGTCATCACGATATCCTGTCCTGCCTTTGCACTGCCTGTGGCAAGGAGCTTTCTGCCTTTTGTTTTCCCGATCACAGCCGCAGAGATCAGGGGCTTTGTCACCGCCTCTGTCACCTCTGTATGTCCGCCAAGGATCTCTATCTTTCGCTCCTCTGCCGCCCGCAGTGCCCCTGTCATGATTTCCCCCAGCAGCTCCTCCGTGCTTTCCGGCGGCAGCAGCACGGTCAGCAGAATGCCCATGGGCTCTGCTCCCGCAGAGTAAATATCGTTGCAGTTGATCTGTACAGCCAAATAGCCCACATCTGCCTCAGCCCCTGTGATGGGGTCTGTGGACAGCACGCAGTATTCGCCGCCCAGATCAATGGCAGAGCAGTCCTCTCCTGTTTTCGGACGCAAAATTACATCCTCCCGCTTCACTCTGCTGCCCTCCATGGGCTTCATTACGATTTTTTCCAGGATCTCCGGCGGTATTTTCCCGATCTCAAACATCGTTTTCATCCTTCCTTTGCAAAAAGCCTCCATCAGAGAATCTTCTCCCAACAGAGGCTTCTGTTTCTTTTTCAGTTACTGTATCCCAAAAGAATCTTCTCCGGTCACATTTTCCATTTCGGTTCCTTCTGTCTGATCCGCTTCTCCCACAGCTCCTGCATCCGGCTGGCTGCCCTCGCCTGTAAAGCCCTCTACCCATCCGGGCTGCTGCGGAACCACCACAGCGGGCACCTCTGCCACAGGCTTCGTGCCTACCGTTACCTCATCGGCAACGGCACGATAGGAGGATGCGCTGAACCATTCTCTGTTGGACGTCCCGTTTTCCGTCACCGTCTTATACACGCTGACCTTGCTTCCGGTTCTGCCCTTATGGGTCACTTCTCTTTCGCCCTCAGGTCTTTCGGGATCCTCGGTGATCTTTTCCTCCGGCTTGGGAATGGTTGCCTCGTATACCGTATCGAAGGAAACCTTTCTGTCCGCTCCATGGATCTCATGGCCGAAGATATTCATAACCAGCTTCCCGTCTCTGGCATAAGCCTCGATCAGAACGGGGTATTCCGTATTATTCTTGAATTTCAGATCCTTGTAGGTACCTGCAACGGCAGCATCTCTGCCCAGAGGCACATAGCCCACCGTCATGGAATGGGCATGCCGCTCCACGATCTCCAGCTCCGCAAGAATCGCCGCATTATACAGGGTCGTTGTTACCTGACAGACACCGCCTGCCATGCCCTGCTCCACCTTGCCGTTATTGTATACCCCCGCCATCTTGTAGCCGCCGGCAGATGTCTGGCTGCCTAGCCCTTCATTGGCAGAGAATACCTCGCCCGGCTTCAGGATGGTGCCGTTGATATAGTTACAGCCCACCGCAAGGTTGGTGTTTCTGTTTTTGTCACTATTATTAAAGGTTGTATAATATGTACCGATCAGATCGGTAATGCCTTCAAAATCCTTCGCCGTCACCGCAGGCACTGTAACCTCCGCCACAATACCCACTGCGCCGCCTTCTGCCGTTTCTGCCACAGCCGCAGCCGCTTCCAGTGTTCCCTCCAGATCCATTTTCAGACCATTTTCTTCAGGGATCACCGTTGCCTTACCGCTTTCTGTTGTGATACGGCTGTCCACCGCTTCACAGTCAAAGGCCTCTGCCACCTCCTGCAGCTTTGCCGCCAGCAGTTCTTCTTTATAAACATAAGGAACAGCCACATCGATCGTTCCCTTCAGCAGCTTCTTTGCCGCCGCAAGATTTTCCTTCTCTGTGCCTTCTCTGCCCAGACCGTAGGCCTCATCCACCGCCTGTGCCACATCAAAGCCTGCACCGATATCCCCAAAGGAGATATCCCATGCCTTCGATTCTGCCCCTTCCTGCTCATAGGTCAGTGTCAGCGCAGTATCCTCCAGCTCTGTGTGATATTTTGCATTCAGCAGGGTCAGTGCCTCCGCCTTGCTGCATCCGGAAACATCCGCTCCGTCAATGGTGATGCCGGGATAGATCCCATCCAGTTCCAGCAGCTCCAGTGCTTTTCTTTTCTCCATTTCCATGTATCCAAATACCCCTGCAGCCGCACAGATCAACAGAAGCACAGCAATCAGCACTTTTTTGCCGTTTTTCTTCTGCGCTTCCCTCTGCATCTCCTTCTGCTGCTCTCTGGGTCTGTTTCTTTCCTGTTCCATTTTGCAGCCCCCTCTATTTATTTCTTCCTTCGCCCCTCCGAGCAAACTGCTTTGCCCGCGAGCCCTGCGTCGATTTCTGTAAAAATAAAACTCTTTTTATCATAACGAAATTCCGCTCAAATTACAAGCCCCGTTTCCCCTTTTTCGGCAGGATACAATCTTTTTCGTCCTTCCCCTTAATAAATGCCGTAGCCGATAAAGGGCGCAATCAGGCTGATCACCAGAGATGCCGCCAGAACGATGGCAAGCACCTTTGCAAACATACTTTTATTATTCATTTTCCTTCTCCTTCTTTCTTTTCAAAAAGCACCGCCGCATCCAGTCCCATTTCCGCCAGAAAACGGGAGGGCTTACATTCCTTATCATATCTTCTGCGCACTGCCGAAAGGCAAAGCCGCTCTCCTGCTCTGGTCATGGCAACATAAAACAGCCGCCGTTCCTCCTCGATCTGCTCCATCCCCTTTTCGTGGGGCACCACGCCCTCCACCAGAGCAGGCAGGAAAACCGCCTGAAATTCCAGCCCCTTGGCACTGTGCATGGTCATCAGAGCAACACCCTTGCGTTTACGATCCCTTTGTCTGGTCTGCTCCTGCATGGCAAGGCTCATTTCCTCCAGCCTCTGGCGAAACTCCCTTGCATCGGCACAGCCCTTTGCCGTTTCCGTTACCTCATCGGCAATTTCCCGCAGCACCTGTCCGCTGGTGCGGCGATATGCCGCAAATTCCTCCAGATACTGATCGTAGCCGATGACCCTTCTGACATACTGCAGAGCTTCATATGCCCCCCTGCGTCTGAGCTGTCCCAGGTCTGTCCGCAGGTTTTCCAGCTGCTCCTCCTGCCACCCCTTCAGAGAGGGGCAGGCAAAAAAGCTTCGCAGGAGGGTATAGGGCATCCGCTCCGCCTCCGCCAGCAGCTCCTTGCCGATATATCTTTTCGGTTTATTCAGAATACGCCTTAAGGCACTGTCTGATTCCTCATTTTCCGCCAGCAGCAGATAAGCCAGCAGATCCTTTGCGATCCAGTGGTCATATACATTGCCGCCGCTGTCCCGCAGGTCGTAGGGGATTCCTCTTTTATGCAGCTCTCTGGCATAGGCACCACACTGCAGATTGGTGCGGCAGATAACGGCGATCTCTGTCAGAGGCACGCCCTCCTCCAGAAGCCCTGCCACCTTTCCACCGATGCAGTCTGCCTCGCCGCCGGTATCCTCCGCCAGAAAGAAGGTCACCTTCTCTCCTTCTTCTCCGCAGCCCCGCATGTTTTTTTCAAACCGCAGCCGATTATTGGCGATCACCCGCTCCGAAAGGCTGATGATCCGCTCCACGGAACGATAATTCGTATTCAGTATCACCTTTTTGGCATCGGGATACCGCTTCTGGAAATCCAGCAGGAAATCCGGTCTTGCACCACGAAAGGCATAAATGCTCTGATCATCATCTCCCACCACGAAAAGATTACGGTGGATTTCCGAAAGGATCTCCAAACAGGAAAACTGCGCCTTATTCACATCCTGAAATTCATCCACCAGAATATAACGATACCGTTTCTGCCAGTAATCCCTTACCTCTGCATCGGTTTTCAGCAGATGATGACAGGCTGTCAGCATATCGTCAAAGTCCACCTTCCCATGGCGTTCCTTATATCGTTCATAGCTGTGGAAGAGCTTGCGGAATTCCACGGGAGGGATCTCCTTCGGCTCAAATACATTCACGCTTTCCAGTTCACTGTTCATCAGAGAAAGCTGCGCCAGAAAGGTGTTCACATATTCCTCCACATCGGGCACATCCCAGCCCGCCTCCTCCACCATTTTCTTCAGTATGCTCCTGCGCTCCTCCTCCTGAAAGACCTGCTCCGTCGTCCAGCCATAGCGGCTGCGCAGAATACGGAAAAACATACTGTGGAAGGTACCGAATACCACACCCTCCGCACCGCCGCCACGGCGAAAACGCTCCTTCATCTCCTCTGCCGCCGCCTTGGAAAAGGTCAGCGCAAGGATCTGAGAGGGCTTTGCCAGCCCCCGCTCCAACAGCCGAAGGATCCGCCGCAGAAGCACCGTTGTTTTTCCGCTGCCCGGTCCCGCCAGCACCAGCATAGGCCCGTCCTCATGGCACACAGCCTGCCGCTGCTCCTCATTCAGTTTTCTGCCCATGCCGTTTCCTCCCTTCGTTCCGCTCTTTTCTATCTTATGAAACGGACCGCAGCACAGCCCGTTTTCTTCTCCTTCCCGATTATATCACAAAATCGGAACAGTGACAGAAAAAGTCGCACTTTGCAGAAATTCCCTTCCATTTCCTTACATGTTTTTTATTGTAAAATCTTTGATTCTGTATTACAATGATATATTATGTTAATGGTTTCAATAAAGAAAATCAATCACTTCTCATATAAAAAAAGATACAGGAGGCACCATGAATATAGGACTTTTTTCAGACACCTATTTCCCCCAGCTCAACGGTGTGGCAACATCCATCCGAACTCTTGCCACCGCTTTGGAGGAGAGAGGACACAATGTCTATATCTTTACCCCTTCCGATCCCCGCTGCTCCAAGGATTCCGATGCGCTGAACGTATACCGCGTGCCCAGCCTTCCCGTTTCCTTCGTGCAGGATTATCGTGCAGGCTATGTTTTTTCCCCTTTTCTGGTGAAAAAGATTGCCGCACTGGATCTGGATATCATCCACACCCAGACAGAATTCTGCCTTGGTATGCTGGGCAGATTCCTTTCCTCCAATCAGGGCATCCCGCAGGTACATACCTATCACACCATGTATGAGGATTATGTCCATTATATCGGCGGCGGGCACATCATCTCAAAGGGGATGGCGCGGGATTTCAGCAGTGTATACTGTAATGCCGCCATGGGCGTCATTGCCCCTACCCGCAAAACAGAACAGCTTTTAAAAAGCTACGGCGTGATAAAGCCCATCCATATTATCCCCACAGGCATCAACACCTCCCATTTCCGCAAGGATCAGTATGATCCCGCAGAAATTCTGGCACTGAGAGAATCCCTTGGGCTGGAGGCAGATACTCCCGTTGTCATTTCCATCGGCAGACTGGCAAAGGAAAAGAGCATCGATGTGGTGCTGCGTGCTCTGCCTGCTCTGGCGGAAAAGCTGCCCGAAATGAAAATGGTCATTGTCGGAGAAGGCAATGAAATGGAAAATCTCCGTAAATACGGCGAATCTTTGGGTGTAAGTGAGCATATCATCTTCACCGGCGGCAAGCCCTGGGAGGAGATCGGCAAATATTATCAGCTGGGCAATGTATTCTGCAGTGCCTCCGTTTCCGAAACACAGGGGCTCACCTTTGCAGAATCCATGGCTGCAGGGGTGCCTGTCGTGGCAAAGCGGGATGAATGTATCGAAAACATCATCGAAGACAAGGTTACAGGGCTGCTCTTTGATACCGAAGAAGAACTGCCTGAGCTGCTGTACCGCGTGCTGACGGATGCCACCCTTTCCGCACAGCTTTCCTCCGCCTCTCAGCAGGCTATGGAAGCTCTGTCCGTAGAAGCCTTTGCAGACAGTGTGGAACAGTTGTATCAGTCCATTCTGGACAGTGGCGAGCGTCCCAGAAAGATCGCTGCCCCTGCCATTCCTCTGGTCATGGGCGTAAAGGCGGTAAAGAAGATCTCCCGCCTGCCCCGCAAGCTGGTGCGTCACTCCAGAGAAAAGGCATCCGAACTGGCATCGGAGCTACTTTCCTCCACTAAAGAAAAATGATCCAAAGGGTTCGGTTTTCCCAAGACCGAACCTTTTTTATTTTCTTTCAAAAAAAGTATTGACAAATCATCTCCTTTGCTGTATTATAAATTCTGTTCGAAACGAATATGTGAGTGTAGCTCAGCTGGATAGAGCGTCTGACTACGGATCAGAAGGTCGCGTGTTCGAATCATGTCACTCACATCAAGCCGCAAACCGTTAGGTTTGCGGTTTTTCTTTTCCCCGTATTATTCTCATATCAAAACAAAAGGAACCGCCCTGCCCCTTCGCAGAAAACGGTTCCTTCTTTTTTTATACGCATATTATGTGCAAAAAAAGGGCGGCATTGCTGCCGCCCATTTCATCGTGGGTTAAATTACATGGAATCTTATCAATGGATCGATTATTTGTCCACCTGAGGAGCTTCGTCGTCCATCCATTTCATCAGACCGCCCCATTCAGCATCTTTATCCCAAACGTATTTGTTTGTTTCAGATGCGATAACACCGGACAGACCCAGCAGAGCAACCATGTTGGGGAATGCCATACATGCGTTCAGTGTATCAGCTACGTTCCAAACTACGTCCAGAGCAGCTACACAGCCTACCAGAACAACAACTGTCCAAGCGATACGGAAAGGTTTGATGGATTTAACGCCTACCAGGTAAACCCATGCACGTTCGCCGTAGTAAGACCAGCCCAGGATTGTGGACCATGCGAATGTGATCAGACCGAATGTCAGAACTGCAGGACCTACAACGGGGATAGCATTAAATGCACCAGCAGTCAGGTTTGCACCTACCAGACCTTCCATACCTACGGGGTCTTTCAGGATAGCAGATACCAGAACCAGACCTGTCAGCAGACAAACTACGATTGTATCCCAGAATACACCGGACATAGCGATCAGAGCCTGTCTGGAAGGGTTTCTTGTAGCAGCACAAGCGTCTACGATAGGAGCGGAACCCAGACCGGATTCATTTGTGAACAGACCACGGGATACGCCGGCACGGATACACATTACTACTGTAGCACCAACGAAACCGCCGCCAACTGCCTGAGGATTGAAAGCACCTTTGATGATTGTGGAGAATGCTGCGGGAACATATGCAGCATTTACGAACAGGATAACTACGCAGCCCAGGATGTACAGACCAGCCATCAGAGGGATCAGTTTTTCACAAACCTTGGAGATGGACTTAACGCCGCCCAGGATAACCAGACCTGTTACTACCATCAGAACTACACCTGTTACAACTTTAGGGATACCGAATGTACCGTTTACGGATTCAGCAATGGAGTTACCCTGTGTCATGTTACCGATACCGAAACAAGCAACGCCTGTGAAGATAGCGAACATAACGCCCAGCCATTTCTGACCCAGACCTCTTTCCAGAGCGTACATGGGACCACCGATGTAAGAGCCGTCTTTTGCTTTTACACGGTATTTAACAGCCAGCAGACCTTCGCCGTATTTTGTAGCCATACCCAAGAGACCTGTGAACCACATCCAGAATACAGCACCGGGGCCGCCTGTACCAACCGCAGTCGCAACACCTACGATGTTACCTGTACCGATTGTAGCTGCCAGAGCTGTTGCCAGAGCTGCGAAACCGCCGATATCACCGGATGCTTCTTTATCGGGTGTTACGGACAGCTTAACGCCTGTGAAAGTTTTTCTCTGGATGCATTTTGTTCTGATAGACAGAATTACGTGTGTACCGATCAAGAGAACCAGCATGATGGGACCCCATACAACGCCGTTGATCGCAGTTACAAAATTGTTAAAAGCTTCCATTTATAATTCCCTCCCTATGAAATAGAGTATTATAATTACGTGGCAGAAAAAGAAAGCGTCCTTCTTCCATGAAAACCGGCTCATGTGATGAGAATGCCCTCTGTCCCCACGAAAACAGAAAAGGGCATGGATTTGCATTTCCAAAAACACTTTCCAATTCAAATACCTGCTATTATTTTACATTTTTTCCACGAAAAAACAAGCACTTTTTTCCATTTGCTCCCATGGTTTAAATACCACATTTGTAAGTTTTTACCAAATCTATTTACATTCTTTATTTCTCCTTTATATTTTTTTAACGTTTTTTTCGCACTTTTTTAAGTCTGAAAAAACCACCATTTTAAACGAAATATCAGATTTCAAAATCCGGATTTTGCGGCAGAAAACACAAAAAAGGAAGGATTTTCCAGCCATTTCAGGCATTTTCCTTCCATTGCGTCCAATCTTTGCCCAATAAAAAAAGGCGGCATTGCTGCCGCCCATTTTATCGTGGGTAAAATTCGTTGTTTGTTCAGATGAAATTGTCTGAAAAAGCCGATGGATAAATTATTTGTCCACCTGAGGAGCTTCGTCGTCCATCCATTTCATCAGACCGCCCCATTCAGCATCTTTATCCCAAACGTATTTGTTTGTTTCAGATGCGATAACACCGGACAGACCCAGCAGAGCAACCATGTTGGGGAATGCCATACATGCGTTCAGTGTATCAGCTACGTTCCAAACTACGTCCAGAGCAGCTACACAGCCTACCAGAACAACAACTGTCCAAGCGATACGGAAAGGTTTGATGGATTTAACGCCTACCAGGTAAACCCATGCACGTTCGCCGTAGTAAGACCAGCCCAGGATTGTGGACCATGCGAATGTGATCAGACCGAATGTCAGAACTGCAGGACCTACAACGGGGATAGCATTAAATGCACCAGCAGTCAGGTTTGCACCTACCAGACCTTCCATACCTACGGGGTCTTTCAGGATAGCAGATACCAGAACCAGACCTGTCAGCAGACAAACTACGATTGTATCCCAGAATACACCGGACATAGCGATCAGAGCCTGTCTGGAAGGGTTTCTTGTAGCAGCACAAGCGTCTACGATAGGAGCGGAACCCAGACCGGATTCATTTGTGAACAGACCACGGGATACGCCGGCACGGATACACATTACTACTGTAGCACCAACGAAACCGCCGCCAACTGCCTGAGGATTGAAAGCACCTTTGATGATTGTGGAGAATGCTGCGGGAACATATGCAGCATTTACGAACAGGATAACTACGCAGCCCAGGATGTACAGACCAGCCATCAGAGGGATCAGTTTTTCACAAACCTTGGAGATGGACTTAACGCCGCCCAGGATAACCAGACCTGTTACTACCATCAGAACTACACCTGTTACAACTTTAGGGATACCGAATGTACCGTTTACGGATTCAGCAATGGAGTTACCCTGTGTCATGTTACCGATACCGAAACAAGCAACGCCTGTGAAGATAGCGAACATAACGCCCAGCCATTTCTGACCCAGACCTCTTTCCAGAGCGTACATGGGACCACCGATGTAAGAGCCGTCTTTTGCTTTTACACGGTATTTAACAGCCAGCAGACCTTCGCCGTATTTTGTAGCCATACCCAAGAGACCTGTGAACCACATCCAGAAAACAGCACCGGGGCCGCCTGTACCGATGGCAGTAGCAACACCTACGATATTACCTGTACCGATGGTTGCTGCCAGTGCTGTTGCCAGCGCGCCAAAGCCGGATACGTCACCGGATGCCTCTGTATCAGGTGTGATAGAAAGCTTGATCCCTGTAAATGTTTTTCTCTGAATACCTTTTGTTCTGATTGTCAGCAGAACGTGTGTACCGATCAGGAGCACCAGCATGATGGGACCCCATACGACACCATTGATCGCAGTTACAAAATTGTTAAATGCTTCCATAAATTTCCCTCCCTCGAATGAGAAATGCAAAATGATTCCGTGTATCAGTATTTCTTCAGACCGCGGTTTCTGATGATTTAAAAATACTTATACAGCAATTCCATTGGAATACACCATTATTTTATAAATGATTGCAGGAAGGTACAATTAAGATTCCATAAATTTTCCATATATTTCCATTTCTGAACAGGTATTTTATACTATCTTCACAAAAAATATACATCCCCTTTCTATAGAAACATCTCTATCCAAAAATCGCCTGCGGTCTTATTCAAAATTTATTCCCTCTGGACATAGAATATGTAAGTCCGCCTTGAAACAGCGGCCTTTCTCCGCCCCGCTACACAAAAAAAGACCATGGTTTCTTCCCATGGCCTTTTGCTGATTCTTATTCTTCTTCTGCTGCTTCCTCGGCTGCTGCTTCGCTCTCCACATATTTCTCACCGCCGGGCAGGAATTTTTCGATCTCTGCCCAAAGCTCATCCACGCCGGTTT
>JAUNCB010000165.1 GCA_030526765.1 Bacillota bacterium | reverse complement strand
TTATCCAGGAATACTGCCACGCTGTCGCCTGCCTGTGCACCTGTTGCCACTTCCTCATTTGCCACCAGTGCGATCACCTTCGCATCGGCAACCTCTGCCACATCATAGCCTGCAAATACGGTTGTCAGTTCTGCGGACAGTTCATTATATACAGTTTCAGCCGCACCCATGTAGTTGGATTTGCTTCTTGCTGCTCTTGCACGGTCTTTCTGTGCTTTCATTTCTGCCGCAAAAGCATCTTCGTCTACACTCATGCCTGCTTCTTCCAGAATTTCCTTTGTCAGATCGATGGGGAAGCCGTAGGTGTCATACAGACGGAAGGATTTTTCGCCGCTCATCACTGTCTGACCTGCAGCCTTCATTTCTTCCATATCCTCTTTCAGGATTTCCATACCATTGTCAATAGTTTTATAGAAGGAGTTTTCTTCCAGAGACAGGATCTTGAAGATATAATCCTGTTTATCCACCAGTTCGGGGTAAGCATCGCCGCTGCATTCGATTACGGATTTGGACAGCTCAGCCAGGAATTCGCCCTGAACACCCAGCAGCTTGCCATGACGAGCCGCTCTTCTCAGCAGTCTTCTCAGAACATAGCCTCTGCCTTCATTGGAGGGCAGAACGCCGTCTGCTGTCATCATGGTTACGGAACGGATATGGTCTGTGATGATACGAACGGAAACGTCAACTTTGCCGCCCTTGCCGTATTCCACGCCTGCCTTTGCACAGACTGCATCACGGATCGCTTTTACGGTATCCACATCAAAGATGGAGTCTACGCCCTGCATGATGGTTGCCATACGTTCCAGACCCATACCTGTATCTACATTTTTGAAATCCAGTTCTGTATAAGTGCCGTCTTCATGGGCATTGAACTGTGTCAGTACCAGATTCCAGAATTCCATATATCTGTCACAATCACAGCCTACCTTACAGTCGGGGCTACCGCAGCCGTATTCGGGGCCACGGTCATAGTAAATTTCTGTACAGGGACCGCAGGGGCCTGTGCCGTGTTCCCAGAAGTTATCTGCCTTGCCCAGCTTTGTGATACGATCCCAGGGCAGACCAACCTTTTCGTGCCAAACCTGACCGGATTCATCATCCTCTTCGTAGATTGTTACATACAGTCTGTCTTCGGGGATCTCCAGCCATTCTGTTACAAATTCCCAGGACCAGGGAATGATCTCATTCTTAAAGTAGTCGCCGAAGGAGAAATCACCCAGCATTTCAAAGAATGTGCCGTGACGTGCTGTTTTACCAACGTTTTCAATATCGCCTGTACGGATACATTTCTGGCAGGTTGTCACTCTTTTGCTGGGGGGGATTTCCTGTCCTGTAAAGTATGCCTTCATGGGTGCCATACCGGAGTTGATCAGCAGCAGGCTGTTGTCATTCTGGGGCACCAGAGAGAAGGATTTCAGACGCAGATGTTCTTTTGTTTCAAAGAATTTCAGAAATTGTTCTCTGATTTCGTTTACACCAAGGTTTTTCATAAACTATGTCCTCCTTAACATTTATTATATACTCGAAATTTCCTCTCCGCGGAAAGGTTCGGAAAACGAAGCGTTTTCCGGCTGGAATCCGCAGGCGGAAACCGCGCTTTTCGCCGAGGAAAACAGGCTGTCTCCTGCTTTTGCAGGAACAGATCTGTTTATACAATCAGTACCACGAAAAAATCCTGATTTTTTCGTACGCGAAAGCGTAATAAAAAAATCCCTGTTCCAAAGAACAGGGACGAATTTACCGTGGTACCACCCATGTTACGACAGAAAAAACTGCCGTCACTCAAACCGTTAACGCCGATATACGTCATGATATACTCTCATTTCCACCATGAAGCTGTGTTCGATCGGATCGAACCGAAAAGACTGCTTCCCCGCTGCGTTTCTGAGGCACTCTCACCAAACGGCCTCTCTCTGCAAGCTCTGCCAGCGTGTACTCCTTCTTTTCTTGGCTTTTCGCTAATGATTTGATTATAGACACCCGAAAGCCCTTTGTCAAGGTGCAATCATCGTAATTTACTGGGAAATCCGAAAAAGCGCAGAAAAATCATCCTTTTCCCATTTCCCGCAGGGTATCTCCCATCCGTTTCAGCCCCACCTCGATCTGATCGTCCGTCAGATTGCCAAAGCTGAGGCGGATATGGCTGTTTTCCTCTCCGCTGAGGTCATACTGGCTGCCGGGGGTGAGGATCACATTTTTCTCCAGCATACGGCTGCAGAAGGCCTCTGCCCCGACCCCTTCGGGAAGCTCCATCCACAGGCTGATACCACCGCCGGGACGGCCGTATTTCACCAGTCCCGAAAGATATTTCCCTGCAGCGGAAAGGGTGCGGCGATATTTTTCGCTGCCGTATTTCCGCATCTCCTCCGAATGGTGCTCCCAGCCGTTTTCTCTGAGATACCCCTCCAACGCCCGCTGTATGAAGCCCGAGGTGGAAATATCGGTGGTGTATTTTGCCTCCATCACCGCCTGATGGATCTTTTTCGGCAGAACCATCAGCCCGATACGCAGCCCCGGCATCAAAATCTTGGAAAAGCTCTTGATATAGATCACACGGTTCTTATAATCCAGTGCCTTCAGCGGCACGATGGGTTCCTTTCCGTAATGGAAATCACAGAAATTATCCTCTTCGATAATATAAGTATCATATTTTTCCGCCAGCTCCAGCAGTCTGCGTTTTTTCTCCATGGAATAGGAGATGCCTGTCGGTGTCTGAAAATAAGCCATCATATAGATAAATTTCGGCTGATACAGCTTCAGATAATCCTCCAGCTTCATCATATCCATCCCATCCTGCTCCAGCGGGATCTCCACCAGTTTTCCGCCACGGGAAAGGAATGCCCCAGCCGCACCGTAAAAGGTGGGCTTTTCCACAAAGACCACATCCCCATAGCGCAGCATTGCCTTGGAGATCAGGTCGATCCCCTGCTGGGCACCGGATATGACCTGCACATTCTCCACTGTTGTTTTGATACCGTAGCTGTCCAGATAGCGGCAAAGCTGTTCCCGCAGGGGGGCATAGCCCATACTGTCCATGTAACGGAAGGCACCGCCCTTTTCCCTGTCCAGCACCTCATTAAACGCTTTTTTGAAGGCATCCACAGGAAACATCTCATGGGGCAGGGAGGTACTGGAGAAATTGATGGCATGCTCCACCGCCACCTCTCCGCCAAAGGAGCGCAGATTGCGGCTTGCCACAGGTGCAGGGATATGCTCCACAGGCAGAGGGGAAACAAAGGTGCCGCTGCCCATACGGGAATAAACCAGCTGCTTCTGCTCCAGATATTTATAGGCATTCACCACCGTAACGGAATTCACCCCAAGCTGCTGTGCCATTTTCCGAATGGGCGGCAGCTTACTGTCCGCCTGCAGAAAGCCGTCGGAAATGAGCAGCGTGATCTCCTCCGCCAGCTGCTGATAAAGGGGCAGTGTGCCATCCTTATCCAGTTGTATCCGAAAAATTTCTTCCATAATATATATCCCTCAAATCTATTCCAAATCATCCGCCGCATATTTCCTTCTGCCATTGGCAGATGCAAGACCCATTGCCTCTCTGTATTTTGCCACAGTACGGCGGGAGATCCGTATCCCCTCTGCCGCCAGTTTCTCCGCCAGTTCTCTGTCACTGAAGGGCTTTTTTCCGTTCTCCTCGGCGATCATCCGCCGCAGCCGTTCCTTTACGCTGTCTGCAGAAACAGTGCCGCCCTCCCCTTGCAGTGCCTGCGAAAAAAAAGCGTGCAAAGGAAACAGCCCTCTGTCACACTGCAGATATTTTCCCTTTACCGCACGGCTGACCGTAGAAACATGGAGTCCTGCCTCTGCTGCCACATCTGCCATCCGCAGCGGTGAGAGGGCACCCTTCTGCTCTGTAAAAAACATCCTCTGCCGCTTTATAATGATCTCCACCACCTGCCGCAGGGTGCTTTCCCGTCTTCGGATACACTCCAGCATCCATTCTGCCTGCTTC
>JAUNCB010000164.1 GCA_030526765.1 Bacillota bacterium | reverse complement strand
CTCCTCCGGCTGCGGCTCTTTCATCGAAACCTTTGCAAAATCGCTGAATTATACGGTAATGGATTTTGCGAAGGCGGCACTGTTTGCAAAAAATCCCATCGATCTGGGCTCCAGATGTACGGTTTTCATGAATTCCCGTGTAAAGCAGGCACAGAAGGAAGGGGCAGAGGTGGCGGATATTTCCGCTGGTCTGGCATATTCCGTTATCAAAAACGCACTGCTGAAGGTGATCAAGATCTCCGATCCCAAGGCTATGGGGAAATCCATGGTAGTACAGGGCGGCACTTTCTATAATGATGCGGTGCTGAAAAGCTTTGAAATGATCTCCGGCAGAGAGGCTGTCCGTCCCGATATTGCAGGCATTATGGGTGCTTTCGGTGCAGGGCTGATCGCAAAGGATAAATATACAGAGGGCTATCAGACAACACTGGTAACCAGAGAAGAAATGAATGCGCTGGAGGTCAATGCAACCATGGCAAGATGTCAGGGCTGCACCAACCACTGCCTGCTGACCATCAATCATTTCAGCGGCGGCAGACGCTTCATCACAGGCAATCGCTGCGAAAGAGGTCTGGGGAAGGACAAGATCGAAGATCCCGCACCCAACCTGTATGAATATAAACGCTACAGACTGTTTGATTACTACGAACCACTGACTGCAGAGCAGGCAAAAAGAGGCGAGATCGGTATTCCCCGTGGGCTGAATATGTGGGAGGATTACCCCTTCTGGCATACCTTCTTCACAAAGCTGGGCTACCGTGTGGTGCTTTCGCCCAACTCCAGCAAGATGATTTTTGAGATGGGTATGGAATCCATTCCCTCCGAATCCGTCTGCTACCCTGCAAAGCTGGTGCATGGCCATGTGAAATGGCTCATCGAGCAGGGGATTCAGACCATATTCTATCCCGGTGTCGTATATGAAAGACGGGACAGCGCAGCGGCAGACAATAACTATAACTGCCCCATCGTGGCATCCTATAACGAAAACATCAAGAATAATGTGGAGGATCTGAAGGAAAGAAACATCCGTTTCATGAATCCCTTCCTTTCCTTTGATAATCTGAATGCCGTAACAAAGCGTCTGACAGCGGAATTTGTGCCCGAAGGCTGCACAGCGGAAGAGATCAAAGAGGCTGTGGAAGCGGCATGGGCAGAATGGGGCAATTTCCGTAAGGATATGCAGGCAAAGGGCGAAGAAACCCTGAAATATATCCGTGAAAAGGGGATGACGGGGATCGTGCTGGCAGGCAGACCCTACCATGCAGACCCCGAGATCAACCACGGGATCCCCGAGCTGATCGCAGGCTTCCATATCGCTGTTCTGACAGAGGATAGTGTGGCGCATCTGGGCAATGTGGAACGCCCCACCATCGTGCGGGATCAGTGGACCTATCATTCCAGACTGTACGAAGCGGCGGCTTATGTAAAGAAACAGAAGGATATTGAATTTGTGCAGCTTAATTCCTTTGGCTGCGGGCTGGATGCGGTAACAACGGATGAGGTAAAATCCATTCTGAATGCCGCAGGCAAGATCTATACCGCACTGAAGATCGACGAAGTAAACAATCTGGGGGCTGCCCGTATCCGTATTCGCTCTCTGATCGCTGCCATTGAAGACAGACGGGAAAAGAACGTACAGATCAGAAAGGGCGATGCATCCCTGAAGCGTGTACTCTTCACCAAGGAAATGAAGAAGAATTACACCATCATCTGTCCTCAGATGTCTCCCATCCACTTTGAACTGCTGGAGCCTGCCTTCCGTAAAGCGGGCTATCATATCGAAGTAATGGAGGCGATGGATAAAAATGCCATTGAAACAGGGCTGCGATATGTTAATAATGATGCCTGCTATCCTGCACTGATCTCCATCGGTCAGCTGCTGAATGCTCTGCTTTCGGGGAAATATGATCTGAACCGTACAGCCCTGCTGATCTCTCAGACAGGCGGCGGCTGCCGTGCGACAAACTATATCGCTTTTATCCGTAAGGCACTGGCAAATCTGGGTATGCCCGATATTCCGGTTATTTCCGTAAACCCTGCAGGGCTGGAAAAGAACCCCGGCTTCAAGATCACCCCGAGACTGCTGCACAGTGTACTGCAGGCTCTGGTATACGGCGACCTGTTCATGCGGGTGGTTTATCGTACCAGACCCTATGAAAAGGTAAAAGGCTCCGCAGACCGTCTGCACCGCAAGTGGGTGGAAAAGCTGCGGAAGGATCTGCTGAAGGCAGACAGAAAGACATACGCGGAAAATATCAGAAACATCATTCGGGATTTCGAGGAGCTGGAGCTTCTGGATATCAAGAAACCCCGTGTTGGTATCGTTGGGGAGATTCTGGTAAAATTCCATCCCACAGCCAATAATGATCTGGTAAATCTGCTGGAAAGAGAAGGGGCAGAGGCGGTTGTGCCCGACCTGCTGACCTTTGGTCTGTACTGCTGCTATAACCAGACCCAGAAGGAAAAATATCTGGGTGGCTCCAGAAAGGCACGGATCATCGGCGATCTGGTGGCAAAGGTCATCGAATGGTATCAGAAGCCGATGATGGATGCGCTGGAAAAGAGCGAACGCTTTGATAAGCCTGAGGATATCAGGACATTGGGCAAGGAAGCGGAACGGGTGGTTTCCCTGTGTAACCAGACCGGTGAGGGCTGGTTCCTGACAGCGGAAATGATCGAGCTGATCAACAGTGGTGTGCCGAATATCGTCTGCACACAGCCCTTCGGCTGTCTGCCCAACCATGTGGTAGGCAAAGGCGTCATTAAGGAGCTGCGGAAGCAGTATCCCATGAGCAATGTGGTTGCCATCGACTATGACCCCGGTGCATCGGAGGTCAATCAGCTGAACCGTATTAAGCTGATGCTGGCAAGTGCCAACAAAAATATCGACCGTGCGGATACGCACAGTAAGCTGAAAAAGCCTCATTCCGTGGAGCAGGTTGCTTTCCGTATTGAGGATTGAGCAAAATAGAAGCATTCATTAAATGAGCCGTTCTAAGACAGAGCGGTTCATTTTTTATTTTTGGCTCAGAGAATTCTAATGGCAGTTACATTTTTCTTTCAGAATTGCATCGTATGATAAAGGTGTAACAGAAAACAGGAACATAAAAAGGAGCGATGAAACATGAAAAAATGGATCTCTTTGGTAACAACGACAGCACTGCTCTGCACGATGACCGCAACAGGTGCACTGGCTGCGGAAACAGCGGAAGCGGAAAAGGCGGCTAAGGCAAATAAAGTAAGCGGCGTTGTGACACAGATCGACGGCGATACGGTCACGCTGGAGCTGAGCGGGAAAAAGCATCACAAGGGCGGCAAGCCTGCGGCAGATAAAGCGGCGGAAACCACAGAAGCAACAGAGGAAACAGAGAGCACAGAAGCAAAGGAAAAACCTGCTCGCCCTGAGGGGGAAGAAGCGAAGGAAAAGCCTGTCCGCTCTGAAAATGCAGAAGCAGATGAGAAGGCGGATAAGAAGGATAAGAAGGAGAAGGAAGCCCTTGTTCTGGATCTGGCAGGGATCGTGATCACCACAAAGGCGGATGCGGAAGCGGTGGAAATCTCTGTGGATGAGTTGGAGATCGGCATGCGCCTGACTGTGGAACTGGATGAAGAAGGCAATGCGGCATCTGCCCATGCAACGCAGCAGATGCAGAAGCCCGAGGGCAAAAAAGCAGAAAAAACAGAAGAGGAAACAACAGCGGAATAAGATAGAGAGGGAGGATGCCTGCATCCTCCTTTTTATTTGACCTTGCCTCGCGAAACGGGTATACTGGATAAAAATCGGAAAGGGAGGGAAGGACATGATCTGCTTTAAGTGCGAAAGAACGATTGATGATGATTCCAATTATTGCAAATACTGTGGAGAAAAACAGGCAAAGACCTGCCCCGAATGCGGTGCGGCAGTAGCTGCTGATGCCCGCTTCTGTCCCCGTTGTGATGCGCTGGTGCAGGCACAGGTGGGGATCGACTGGGATGCCCTGACCACA
>JAUNCB010000163.1 GCA_030526765.1 Bacillota bacterium | reverse complement strand
GAACCTCCTCCGCAGGATATTCTCTGCCGGTATCATAGTTTGTAAAAATGACATAGGGCGTAGAGAACATGGTGTATTTTTCTTCCTTTGTCCAATCGGCAGAGCTGGAGCTGTGGATGTTTCCTGTGGAGGTATAAGGGGAGAAATCATCTCCCAGTGTCGGCAGATGGTCGCCATACCAGAGAACCACAGTAGGCTTCTCCCGCTGCATTACGAAATCGTATATTTCACCCAGTGCGGCATCGGAATCGGAAACCCCCTTGCAGTAGTTGTGCAGCATCATCAGCTCGTCATCGGAAAGGGCATCGCTGCTCACCTTGATATCCCAGTCGGAGGGGGCATATTTATCCCGATAGAGGCCGTGGTTTTCCATGGTGATCGCATGGAGGAACATACCCACCTCTCTGGGCTGCTGCAGCTGATAAATGATCTCCTCTGCAATGGTTTCATCGGTGATGAAGGGGCCGCTGTTCCAGTGATGCTCTGCGTTCAGGTCATATTCTCCCAGCCATTCATCAATACCCAGCAAAGGATAAACACGATCCCGTTCATAGAAATCTCTCTGATAGGTGTGGATGCCTACGGTATCGTACCCCTGATTTTTGAAATGGCGGGCATAGGAGAAAACATCCTCGAAGATATACTGCTGATAGGGAACACTGCCGGAGGGCAGCATATTGGAGGACATACCTGTCAGCACCTCAAATTCCGGACGGACTGTGCCGCCGCCGAAGGTGCAGGATACCATATTTCCGCTGGGATGCTCTGCGGCGATCCGACGATAGTTTTTCAACGGATCCTCCGAGTAGGTGACACCGTTGAGTACGGTAGGATCCCAGTAGGCTTCGGAAAGCACGATGATAACATCGGGATTTTGGAAGTCCTTTCCGGATTCTGCGGAGGGCTGATATTGCGCAAAGGCATCTGTCATGTATTTTTCATTATAATTTGCAGGAGCCCCCATGCTCAGGGAGGCAAAGTTCAGAACAAAGGCAGTGATAAATCCGTTTTCCTCATAGTTTTTGGTCTGATTGCCGGGAGCCTTGGGAGAAATCCCGAAAACAGGGTCATAATAAGCACGAACAGAGGGGCTCATGGTAAACAGATAGAGGAATACCAAAAGGATCGGTGTGCCGAGGATCCGTTTTTTCCATGCCAGCGGCAGCTCAGGCTTCATCAGCAGAAGAAACAGGAAGTAGAAAATCGTGATGGCGATGGTGTTCCATGCGGCATCGGGAAATTCCAGTGCGCTGAGGAAGGTGCCGAAGCTGTCTGCATTTTTGGCAAACAGCATATCCCAGGGTACAAAATGCTCCTTCAGGATATTTGTTTTAAAGAAATCCACCAGAGGCATGATGGTGAAAAACAGTGCCGTCAGAAAAGAAGCAAGAGGCACACGCTTGCACAGACAAAGCAGGGCACCGAAGAAAAGATAGACCACGGCTGCGCCCAGCAGAAAGGCACCCGCATTTTCCTGCAGCAGACCGCTCAGCAATTCCGGAGAATGGAAGGAGAGGCTGTTGCAGGCATAGGTCAGATACAGAGGAAACAGACCGACAGCGATCCACTTGGCAGCGATTGCCGCTTTGCTGCTTTGGAAAAATTCAGATATTTCAATTTGCATTTCGCAAAAGGGGTTTTTCATATACGTCATCCTTTTCATTTGTTTTATTCACAAAAAAGTATTTTATCAGTTTCTGCAGAGAATTTCAAGAACGGAATGGAAAAAGAGGAGGCTTTCCTGCCTCTGTATCGATTGAAAAAAGAGGAGTGCCATGTTATATTTAGAAAAGAATATACAGGGGCGTTTTATGGAAAATATGCCCTGAGTGAGGAGCGAAACAGATGGAGCGAAAACCCATAGGATTATATATTCATATCCCTTTTTGCAGACAGAAATGCCTTTACTGCGATTTTCCTTCTTTTGCAGGGAAGGAAGGGCTGATGCAGGGCTATGTGGATGCCTTAACAAAGGAAATAGAAAAGAGAGCAAGGGAATATGCGGACAGAACCGTGGTTTCTGTATTTTTTGGCGGCGGAACACCAACGACCCTTACCATTCCCATGCTGCAGCAGCTGATGGAAGCCCTTTGGAAAAACTGGAGGGTGGAAGCGGGGGCGGAGATCACCACAGAAGCCAATCCCGGCACATTGAACAGAGAAATGGCGGAAGCCTTGCGGGAGATGGGCTTTAACCGACTGAGCATGGGGGTACAGGCGTGGCAGAATCATCTGCTGAAGGAACTGGGGCGAATCCATACCATTGAGGTCTTTCAGGAAAACTATCGGGCGGTGCGGGAAGCGGGCTTTCAGAATGTAAATGTGGATCTGATGTTTGCCCTGCCCCGACAGACTATGGAGGAATGGCAGGAAACGGTAAAGAATATCGTTTCTCTTTCGCCGGAGCATCTTTCTGCATATAGTCTGATTATAGAGGAAGGAACGCCTTTTTTTGATAAATACAAAAGGGGCGAATTATTGCCTGCAGAAGAAGAGCTGGACAGAGAAATGTATCACTGGGCAGTGGAATATCTGAATGAGATCGGCTATGAGCAGTATGAGATCTCCAATTTTGCAAAAAAAGGAAAACAGAGCCGCCATAACCGCATTTACTGGCAGGCGGAGGAATATCTCGGTATGGGGCTGGGTGCCCATTCCTATCTGGATCAGGAGCGGTTCCATAATGGGTATGATCTGGAGGAATATATACGGGCAGCGGGAGAAGGATCCTTATTAAAGGAAGAGGCGGAATCCATTTCAGAGGCGGATGCCATGGCGGAATGTATGTTTCTTGGGCTGCGTCTGACAGAAGGGATTTCCTTTGCCCGTTTCAGGCAGCGTTTTGGAAAGGAAATGAAAGAGGTTTACGGCAGACAGATCGAAGAATTGACAGAAACAGGCCTGTTAGAGGAAGCGGCGGATGGCGTGCACCTGACGAAAAGGGGCATAGATATCAGCAATCTGGTATTTGAAAAATTCCTGTTTTGAACAAAGTATGAACAAATTCTTAAAATAAAAGAAAAGACGAAAAAATTGGATTTTAGCACTTGACATCTTTGGTGGCTAGTGCTATCTTTATATTCGTAAGTTAGCACTCGAAAAAGGTGAGTGCTAATAAAATGGAAAAGGAGGCGGCGGAATGGCGTTAAACGATAGAAAAATACAGATTTTGCAGGCCATCATCAATGATTACATTGAAACGGCGGAGCCCGTCGGTTCCAGAACCATTGCCAAAAAGTACAATCTGGGTATCAGCTCTGCGACCATCAGAAATGAGATGAGCGATCTGGAGGAAATGGGTCTGATCATGCAGCCCCATGCTTCTGCAGGCCGTATCCCTTCCGATATGGGCTACCGACTCTATGTGGATCATCTGATGCAGCAGAAGGAACTGACTGCCGAGGAACAGAAATATCTGCAGAGTGTTATTTCCCGGGACATCAATCAGATCGACTATCTGATGGAGGAAACGGCAAAGGCTCTTTCTCTGCTGACCAATTATGCAACCTTTATTTCTGAACCGGTGGGGCAGAGAACCCGCATCAAGCAGATTCGGCTGCTGCCGCTGGACAGTGCGTCCCTTCTGTTGGTCATTGCAACAGGAGACAATTTCATTAAGCATCATGTCATTAAGATGGACAGTGTGCCCTCCGAGGAAAAGATATTCTATATGGGTATCTGCCTGAACAGAGTGCTGCAGGGCTGTGCATTAAATGAAATCGACGGTGCGGTCATCAGCAAAATGCAGGCAGAGCTGCAGGAATATCAGGAGCTTTTGCAGCCCATTCTGAAAGCCATCGAGATCACGATGCGGGCGGCGGAAAAGGTGCAGGTACACACAAGCGGTGCCAGAAATATGCTGGCATTACCTGAGTTTTCCGATATCCAGAAGGCGAAATCCCTCTTCCAGACGCTGGAGGAAAAGGATGTACTGGTAACAATGCTGGAGGAAAGCAAGGGGAATGATATTCAGATTCTGATTGGCAGTGAAAATACGGTGCAGGGCATGAAGGACTGCAGTGTGATTACGGCAACCTACAAAATGGGGGATAATAC
>JAUNCB010000162.1 GCA_030526765.1 Bacillota bacterium | reverse complement strand
TAAGAGACAAGAAATTAAATTTCATAAGAAAAGCGGTGAGATCAGATGAAACTATACAAAATTACGAATTTTGTCATTATTCTGCTGGTCATAACTGCGATCTTACAGACAGGAGAGTTATGGCTGCAGGGAACAGACAGCCATAACTTTTTTTATGCACTGATGGATTCGCTGCAGGACGGCAAAAAGGAAATGGACGGGGATGTGCTTCTGGCGACCCGCTATGCCGTTGGGGAGGGCGAAGGTACATTTTCCCTCTATTATCCCGATGAAGTGGGGAATAGCGACATGCTGGAAACGGCAAACAGGGCGCTGGGGGAGATCCTTTCCCAGAAACAGGGGGATCATCAGAAGAGTGTGGCAGACTGGAAGGAGATCCTTTCCGGCCGCTGCATTGTCATGCAGTACGATTTTATGATCGCATCAGAAGAATATATGGAAAATTACAGCGCGCAGAATCCAGAGGAAAATCTGGAACGCTTTGACTCTATCACCATTGTGCCTGCCATGCGCAGCGGAGAGGACAGTCTGGCATATTTTGTGAACTCTGAAACCAACGAATGTCTGCTGTTTCAGGCGGAGGGAGGCGGTGCCTCCACAGCACTGTATGAATTGCTGAAGACAGAGGAGAATGGTATCCGTTATATTTCTACGGGACAGCGTACCAGTGCATCGGCCCTGTGGCGGAATATGTTCCTGCCTCAGTGGGCACATCTGCCCTATGCCTATGCACCATTGGTGCGGGAATTTGCCTTTGAAAAGGACGGCGAAGCGAGCTATAGCCTGCTGGAGGAAACGGCAGGGGGCTTTTTCCGCAATTTCTCCATGGACTGGAGCAGCCAGGCGGAAGACGGCACCTTTATCTTCAGTGATGATGAAACGGTGGTGAAATATTATCCCAATACAAAGGTGATGGAATATTTCAATTATGAAAACCACAGCGGGGAGGAGCGGACAGGACTTCTGGAGGGCTACCAGATCTGCTGTAACTTTCTGAAGAATGACCGTTCGCTGAAAACGGATATTTATCTGGCGGATGTGCAGCGTACCATTAATAATGAGATCATTTATTATTTTGATTATGCAGTGGATAATCTGCCGGTGCATCTTTCTCAGCCCCTGCGGGACAGCATCGGTTCGCCCCATGCCATTGAGGTGACCCTGCGCAATCAGGCGGTGAAGGGTTATCGCAGATATGCGGTGAATTTCACACAGACGAAGGATAAAACGGAGCGGGTCAATGTGCAGTTTATCGATGCGCTGGATGATGCCAATAAAATGTATCAGACCATCGTAGAGGATAAGGATATTACGGATGTAAAAAATATCAATATGGGCTACCATGTGGATCTGACAGGCAGTATGCGCCTGAAATGGTTTGTGACCCTGTATGAATACACCTTTGTGGTGGATACGGATCAGGCAAAGGATCTGACGGGAATGGCGGCAGAGGAATAAGCGAGAAAGGAGGACTTATATGGAGTGGGGAAGAGCGAAGAAATTCGTCATCATACTGCTGGTGATTCTGAATGCAGTGCTGGCGGGACTCAATTACAGACAGCGGCAGGCAAATACCATGACTGCAGCGCAGGAACGCGCCATATTTGAGGTCCTTTCTCAGAATGGGATCGGCATGTATACGGAGCTGCCGACACAGATTTCCGCCAGAGCCCGTATTTCTGCGAAAATGCCGGAATACAGCAAGGAAACACTGGAGCGTCTTTTCTTCGGCAGTGAAAAAACTGTGGTCACGGTGCGTGGAGAGCAGAGGATCTATCGGGGGGAAAATGTCGCTTTGACCATGAGCGGTACCCGAGGACTGCTGCTGCGGGAGGATGTGCCCGAGGGCAAGGGAGAAATGACGAAGCAGGAGGCGGAAGAGATCGCCCAGCGCTTTATTGACGGAACAGAGCATTTCTTCGGTGCCTATGGAACACCGATGGTGACGGAAAAGGAAAAGGGCTTTCAGGTGGACTATCACGGGCTGTATAAACGGGAGCAGATTTTTGCCAATTATTTCTCGTTTACGGTGACAGACGGCGGCATCCGTCAGATCCGATTCAGCTATGCCCCCATACAGGGCTACAGCGGAGAAAAGCGTGACCTTTGCTATCCCGATGAGGCTTTGCTTACCTTCATGCGGGAGCGGAAGAAGGAAGGAGCGGCCCAGGAGGCTGCGGTGCAGCACATGGAGCTGGGCTACGACAGGATAGAAAAGGATACGGCAGCAGAGGGGGATATCTATCTGGAGCCCTGCTATCGGATCCATGTGGTCGATGAGGAGGAGCCTTATCTGGTGAATGCGTATACCTGCCAGATCGTGCATAAGGATTAAAAAACAGATCGGAAAATAATCCGATCTGTTTTTTTGCTTCGGTTTTGTGATAAAAGCAATAAACGGGGCAAATTTGCTGTTTGTTGCCTTGAATTTGGCGGTTTAAAGTGATATGATGAGAGACAAGCAACATGTATCATTATTTTTTATAATGAAAAACCTTGGGAGAGAGGAACGGTAAAGGAAAGGGGCGAAAACAGGGAGTTTTCTTTCTCGAAAAGGAAAAGCGGCACAAAAATATGGGGAAACAGAAAAAACGGGAAGGAATCTGGGGTCTTGTATTTTTGTAAAATGATTGAAGGGGGAAAATAGCATGAAAAAGAAACTGTTATCTATGCTGTTAACAGCAGCGATGATCGTGACCTCTTTTTCCGTAAATGTAGTTGCGGCACCCTTTGGTGACACAAGCGGACACTGGGGAGAACAGGCGATCAAAACATGGAGCGATCATGGGGTAGTGAATGGCAGCGACGGCCAGTTCCGTCCCAATGACAATCTGACAAGAGCAGAAATGGCTACCATCGTGGCAAATCTGCTGAAGCTGAATGCAATGCCCGAGGGGAATCCCTTCGGCGATCTGGATCAGAACTGGTATACAGATCCGATCCTGAAATGCTACGAAGCGGGCATCATGAGCGGTGACGGCGCAAATGTTCGTCCCAATGACCCTGTAACAAGGGAAGAAGCAATGGTGATCCTGAGCAAGGCTCTGCGTATCAAACCCGCAGCAGGCGGCGTGGATGGCTTCCAGGATGCAGGTCATGTGTCCAACTGGGCAGAAGGCGCAGTAAAGGCACTGCTGGATGCAGGCATCGTAAATGGTGTTGGCGGCGATATGCTGGCACCCAAGGGTCAGATCAACAGAGCCTCTGTTGTAACGATCCTGAATAATGCCATTGGCAACTATGTAACAGAAGACGGCGCAGAGATCGAAGCAAAGGGCGGTCTGGTTCTGGTTGTTGGCGGCAATGCAACGATCAAGGGTAATGCAAAAGACGTTCTGATCCTGGGCAACAGCGAGGAAGTTGTTCTGGACGGCCTGAAGGTAGAAGGCAATGTTCAGGTGGAAGGCGAAGGCACAAAACTGGTACTGAGCGGTGACGCGAAGGCAGAAAGCATCACAGTGGCAGAAAATGCGGCTGGTGCATCTGTAGAGGTTGGTGCGGAAGCATCCGTAGGCACAGTGGAAACAGAAGCTGCGAAAACAGAGATCGTTGTAAAAGGCGAAGTTTCTGATGTAAAGGTAGATGCAGCAGCAGCGGAAACAGCAGTTAAAGTAGAAGAAACAGGTAAGGTTGAAACAGTGGAAACTGCTGCGGAAAAGGTAACTGTATCCGGTGATGGTGCGGTTTCCAGCGTAACTGTTTCCGGTAATGATACAAGCGTAACAACACCCGGCACAAAGGTTGAAGCAGCAGAAGGCACAACCGGCGTAACAGCAGACGGTAAAGAGGTTACAACAGGGGAAGCAGCAGCAACAGAACCTGCGGTAACACCCTCCGGCGGCGGTGGCGGCGGTGGTGGTTCTTCCCATAGCCATAGATATCAGGCGGTAGTAACAGCTCCTACCTGTACAGCGGGCGGTTATACAACCTATACATGTTCTTGTGGTCATACATACACAGCGGATGAAGTTGCTGCTTTGGGGCATAGTTATGATGCAGTAGTAACAGAACCTACCTGTACAGCGGGCGGTTATACAACCTATACATGTTCTTGTGGTGATACATACAC
>JAUNCB010000161.1 GCA_030526765.1 Bacillota bacterium | reverse complement strand
AAACATTAGCCGCTCAGGATGAAATTAAAGCAGAGGATGCATTTGCCTGGGCACTGGATCGGAAGATCCTTTCCGATCGGACGGAAACCCTGCGTCCCAAGGATGCAGTCACAAAGGCAGAGGCGGCAACCATGCTGATGGCTGCAAAGAGATAAGAAAAAGAAGGGAGATGTTCGACAGGGCATCTCTTTTCTATTTCCTGCTTGGAAAGCCTCTCGCCAAGGGGAGAAATCTATGGTAGGATAGAAACAGAAAAAAACAGGACAGGAGGAAGGGAAAATGGCAAAGCTGTATTTCAGATATGGTGTGATGGGCAGCTCCAAATCGGCACAGGCTCTGATCACAAAATTCAATTATGAGGAGCAGGGGATGCGGGTGTGGCTGCTGAAGCCTGCGGCGGATACCAGAAACGGTGTGGGGAAGGTATATTCCAGAATCGGGCTGGAGCAGGCGGCAGATGCCGTAACGGCAGAGATGGATCTGTTTCACATTTTTCGGGACAGAGAGCGGGAATTTAATGATGTGATCATTGTGGATGAAGCACAGTTCCTCCAGCCTGCCCATGTGGAGCAGCTCAGAGATATTGTGGATTATTATAATGTGCCTGTGTTCTGCTTTGGTCTGCGGACGGATTTCCGCACCAGAATGTTTCCCGGCAGTGCAAGGCTTTTCGAACTGGCGGATTCCATTTCCGAGCTGAAAACTGTCTGCACCTGCGGCGGCAAAGCGATGGTCAATGCCCGCATCGATGAAAAGGGGCATATCATTACCGAGGGCGAACAGTTCCTTCTGGGCGGAAATGAAAGCTATCGTCCCATGTGCTACAAATGCTGGAAGCGGGCGCAGGAAAAGACAGGTGAGGATGCATGACAGACAGAGAAATTCTGGATTTCCTGCACATTGCGGAACGGCTGAAGGATCAGACCCGCCACTGCACCACCAGTCGGGGAAGGCAGGAAAGTGTGGCGGAGCATAGCTGGCGGACGGCACTTTTTGCCATGCTTCTGGAGGATGAGATCCCCGAGGCAGATTTTCATAAGATCATCCGTATGTGTATCCTCCATGATCTGGGGGAGGCACTGACGGGAGATATTCCTGCATTCTGGAAAACAAAGGCGGATTCGGATTAGGAGGATGAAGCGGTTTTTGGTCTGCTGGATACCCTGCCCGAGCCCCAGCGCAGTCGATTTCTTTCCCTGTTTGCGGAGATGCAGGCGCAGCAGACCAGAGAAGCGAAGATCTATAAGGCTCTGGATAAGATGGAGGCGTGCATTCAGCACAATGAATCGCCGCTGGATACCTGGCTGCCGCTGGAGCATGAACTGAACCAGACCTACGGCACGGAAAATGCCGCCTGTGAGAAGCGGTTGTCAGAGCTGCGGGAGCAGGTACGGCTGGATACGGTGGAAAAGCTGAAAAACGGCAGATAAATCGGCGGAAGAAGCGGATTTTTTCGGCAGATAGACAGTGTTTTGGAAAAAATGAGCAGTTTTATCGTACAGATTTCTGAAACTGCAGGAACAAACCCCCGAAATACACAAGTTTCCCTTGTGTACGGGGGTATTCTTCTGTTATACTATAATAATGTAAAGTCTGCCCGTTGCCTGTGGGATACCGCAGCGGATCGGCGGGTAAGGAAGAATGAAAAATGAGGTGAACCAAATGGGTTTATTGGAAAAAATTTTCGGTAACTACAGCGAAAAGGAGATCAAGAAGATCAAACCCATCGTTGCAAAAATCGAAAAAATGGCTCCGGAATATGAAACCTATTCCGATGAAGAACTGAGAGCGAAAACACAGGAATTCAAAGATCGTCTGGCACAGGGCGAAACACTGGATGACATCATGCCGGAAGCCTTTGCGGTGGTAAGAGAGGCATCCTCCCGTGCCCATGTACTGAATATGCGTCATTTCCCCGTACAGCTGATGGGCGGTATTATCATGCATCAGGGACGTATTGCAGAAATGAAGACTGGTGAAGGTAAGACACTGGTGGCAACACTGTCTGCATATCTGAATGCCCTGGAGGGCAAAGGGGTTCACGTTGTAACAGTCAATGACTATCTGGCACAGCGTGACGCGGAGCAGATGGGTCAGGTTTACAGATTCCTCGGTCTGACTGTAGGCTGTATCCTGAACAGCATGGATAATGATGAAAGAAGAGCAGCCTATGCCTGCGATATCACCTATGGCACAAACAACGAATTCGGCTTTGACTATCTGCGTGACAATATGGTTGTCCGCAAGGAAAACATGGTGCAGAGAGACCTGCACTTTGCCATCATCGACGAAGTGGACTCTGTCCTGATCGATGAAGCAAGAACACCACTGATCATTTCCGGCAGTGGCTCCAAGTCTACAGACCTGTACCGTGTTGCGGATCTGTTTGTGAAAAAACTGAAAAAAGGCCGTATCCTGAATGAAGCAGAGGCTATGAATGCGCTGATGAAGGAAGAAATTCAGGAGGAAGGCGACTTTGTTCTGGATGAAAAGGCAAAATCTGTTGTGCTGACACAGGAAGGTGTGGAAAAGGCGGAAAAATTCTTCAATGTGGAGAACCTTTCCGATCCCGAAAATCTGGAGCTGCAGCACCACATCAACAATGCGCTGAAGGCAAACTACAATATGCATCTGGATAAGGATTATGTTGTCCATGAAGGCGAGATCATGATCATCGATGAATTTACCGGCCGTATGATGCCCGGCAGAAGATATTCCGACGGTCTGCATCAGGCCATCGAAGCGAAGGAAAATGTACAGGTGCGCAGAGAAAGCCAGACACTGGCAACCATCACCTTCCAGAACTATTTCAATAAATACAAAAAGAAATGCGGTATGACCGGTACAGCAAAAACAGAGGAAGATGAATTCCGTAACATCTATGGTATGGACGTTATTGAGATCCCTACCAATCTGCCGGTTCAGAGAAAAGATAATGAAGATGCCGTATATCGTACAGAAGCAGGAAAATTCCGTGCAGTAGTCAGAGAAATCATTGCTTCCCACGAAAAGGGACAGCCTGTTCTGGTAGGTACCATCACCATTGAAAAATCCGAGCTGCTCAGCAAAATGCTGAAAATGGAAGGCATCAAGCATCAGGTGCTGAATGCAAAATACCATGCGCAGGAAGCGGAGATTATTGCACTGGCAGGTCAGATGGGTGCTGTAACCATTGCAACCAATATGGCGGGCCGTGGTACCGATATTAAACTGGGCGAAGGTGTTCCAGAACTGGGCGGTCTGAAGATCATTGGTACAGAACGTCATGAATCCAGACGAATCGATAACCAGCTGCGCGGCCGTTCCGGTCGTCAGGGTGACCCCGGCGAATCCCGTTTCTACATCTCTCTGGAGGACGATCTGATGCGTCTGTTCGGCTCCGAAAAGACCATGAAGGTCGTGGATGCCATGGGTATGACAGAGGATGAGCCTATTGAAGCAGGGATGCTTTCCAAGGCCATCGAAAGTGCCCAGAAGAAGGTGGAGGGCAATAACTTTGCCATCCGTAAGCAGCTTCTGGAATACGATCAGGTCATGAATGAGCAGAGAGAGATCATTTACGGCGAAAGAAAGCGTGTGCTTTACGGCGAAAACCTCAGAGACAGCATCATTTCCATGATTGAAGAGGTTGTGGAGCGTGCGGTGGATACCCACATGGATGAGGAACAGCTTCCGGAAGAATGGGATATGCTTGCTTTCAGTGAAACACTGGCAAAGGTGATCCCCGTCGGCAAGATCAACTTCAAGGAAGGCGTTCTGGAAACCATGACCAAGGATAAGCTGAAGGACAGCCTGAAAAAGCTGGGAGTTCAGCTGTATGAGCTGAAGGAAAAGGAAATCAGCCAGAATGTTCCCGAGGGCGAAGAAAGAATGCGTGAGCTGGAGCGTGTGGTTATGCTGCGGGTGATCGATCAGAAATGGATGGATCATATCGACGATATGGACCGCATGCGTCAGGGGATCGGGCTGCATGCCTATGCCCAGAGAGATCCTCTGACAGAATATAAATTTACTGCCTACGATATGTTCGATGAAATGAGTATCCATATTCAGGAGGATACTCTGCGCATCCTGTAA
>JAUNCB010000160.1 GCA_030526765.1 Bacillota bacterium | reverse complement strand
GCTTCAACCTCTTCATCTGTCAAAGGTTCCAGCTCCTTGGGATCCATCCATCTTACCCAGATACGGCCCTGCATTGCAGGAATATCCAGAGGAGTGTTGATAGCATCCTTGTCGATGGGAACAACAGTATCATGGTCACCATTGAACATGATTTCAAAGGGTTTGTAAACACCGTCTTCAAAAACGATCATATCAGAAGAATAGATATTCAGCGCACCTGCTTCGCTCAGAAGGTGTTTTTCCAGTGTTTCCATATCGGGGAAGGTAACAACCATCCAGTCACCCTTCATATCGGAATAATCAAAAAGCTGCAGACCGTGGAAATCGATTTCTTCCTTGCCTGTTGCGCCTTTATCATCATCTGCTTTGCCTTTCATTGCAACAGGAGCACCATTTTTCCCATCCTTCAGGATTTCTGTGCCGGGAATGAATGCATTGGCGAAGCCATTGATTTCGTTTGTTCTGAACTGGGAACGGATCTGTGCGATCATACCGTAATCACTGCTGTCATAGCAGATCTCCGCTACTTCAATCCAGAAATCTTTTAATGTTTTGATCATATCTTATACCTCCATATCAAATCAAACTCGCTATTTCATATCATACTAACATTTTGTTCATTCTGTCAATAGATATTCGCTCTGGTTCGTGAACTGAACATAATGCTCCGGCACAGTTCCGCCATAAATCAGATCGGCAAGCATGCATTTTCTCTTCATCTGAACAGATTCCTGATAAAAGGGATTTACCACCCGTATTTCTATGGTGATATCCAGCCAGATTTTATAATTGATCTGATTGATGCCTGCTGCGGTAAATTCGGTTTCATACTCTACGTTTGCATTTCCTACAGGCAGCATGGAAAAGGGGATATCCGGCCCTGTATTAGCAAAGATACTAAGATCTGTGGCTGCACCAAAGGGAATGAGGATCTCTTCCTCGGGCAGAAAATAGAGCGCCTCTGTAATCTCTTTGCTGAGCAGGGCACAAAAATGATTTACCAGAACGGTATTGGCAATATAACCGCCATCCTTTTCTATCAGAAGTTCGGCCGCATCCAAAGCAGAGATCTGATGCATTGTTGCTGTATCAATGATTTCATTGGCAGTCGCCTTACAATGGGAATGAGAGATTTCTTTTAAAGCAGGTAAAAATCGTGTTTCCAGAAGCACAAAAAAGAGAATACTGCCAAGAAACAGAAGCATGAAAAAACAGAACAGAATAAATCGCCTTCTTTTTTTACGTTTTTTCAAGGAATCCCATCCCTTCAGAGGCCGCATGGATTTCATGCTTTCTCTCCCGATCATTATGAAAGATATGATAGAATCCACGAAAATATCTTTTATTCGGTAAAAGAATCTGCTATAATAAAACGGAATATTGTTTATTACTTGTATCGGTTTTTATATGTTTTCTTTATAATTTTAACAGGAGGCCATTATATGAGTGAATCGCAAAACAGGAGAAGAACTTCCGACGGAATGGATGGGGTACGAAAAACCAGCCGCAGGAAATCTTCTCAGAATCCAAATGGAAAGACGCGAAAAAAACGGAGGAGAAAAAGCAGCGGCGGCAAAATCGGAAAGGTGATCCTGATCCTTGCAGTCATTATCGGCTTTGCTGTGGCAGGGGCTGCACTGGGAACAGTATTCGGTATCCTGCAGAGCACAGATATGCTGAATACCTCTGATGTTATGCCGGATTCCTACACCTCTGTCATCTATGATGATAAGGGAAATGCCGTAGATAAGTTGCACGGCTCCGAAAACAGAGAGTATGTGAAGCTTTCTCAGATCACCACAAATATGCAGAATGCAGTGGTTGCCATTGAAGACCAGCGCTTCTATGAGCATAACGGGATCGATATGAAGGGTATCATGCGTGCCATGGTGGAAAACATCAAATCCATGGATTTCTCTCAGGGCGCAAGTACCATCACCCAGCAGGTCATCAAAAATGAGGTGCTGACCAATGAAAAAAGTCTGACCAGAAAAATTAAGGAACAGTATCTTGCGATTTCTCTGGAAAGCGCACTGGAAAAACAACTTGGCTCCAAGGAAGCAGCCAAGAAATATATTCTGGAGCTTTATCTGAATACCATTGCCCTCCACCATGGTCTACATGGGGTAGAGGCTGCAGCACAGTATTATTTTGGCAAGCATGCCAGCGAACTGACACTGGCTGAATCCGCACTGATCGCAGGCATTACAAAGCATCCCAGCAGATATGCGCCGGATGTGAATGAGGAGGCCAGCAGAGAGCGTCAGATGCTGGTTCTTGATAAAATGCTTGAGCTGGAAATGATCACAAAGGAACAGTATGAGCAGGCAGTGGAAGAGGATGTGTTCGGACATCTGGTATGTGTACAGCGAGCGGAAGAACAGGGAAATGCGAAACACAACTGGTTTGTAGATGCAGCGGTACAGCAGATCAAGGCCGATCTGGTGGAAAAGAAACACATGTCTGAAGCACAGGCATCCAATCTGATCTACAGCGGCGGTCTGCAGATCCACACAACCATGAACAGCAGTATGCAGGCAACCGCAGATGCGGCTATGCGTAATGATGATCTTTTCCCTGCGGGGGACGGCTCTCTGGATGTCACATATCTGATCTCTGTACTGGATACAGAAAATCCCGATGATGGCAGCAATCAGGCCCATTATGAAAGAAAAGCAACCGTATACAGTCAGGAAGAAGCAGATGCCTTTGTGGAAGGCGTTAAGGAAGAACTTCTGGATGATACTCATGTTCTTGTACTGGATAAGCTTACCATTTCCAGATCCCTGCAGGCAGCAATGGTTATCATGGATCAGTATACCGGTGAAATCAAAGCCCTTGTGGGCGGCAGAGGCGAAAAGCCCGGTGATGCAGTATTCAACCGTGCGACACAGGCACTGCGTCAGCAGGGCTCCACAATGAAGCCTCTGGCATCCTATGCACCTGCTATTGATACAGGACTGATGATGCCCGGCTCTGTGATTCTGGATGAAGAAATTTCCATCGGCGGCTATTCTCCCAAAAACTGGGATGGCAAATATATCGGCCCTACAACAGTGCGTCAGGGTATCTGGCACTCCATGAACGTTCTGGCAGTAAAAACATTTGTGGAAGTAGGGGCAGAAACATCCTATAAGTATCTGATGGATTTCGGCTTTACCACCATTGATGAAAGAGATAAAGCAGCAACAACCGCACTGGGCGGTCTGACACAGGGTGTTTCCGTTCTGGAGCAGACAGCAGCCTATGCAACCATTGCCAATGGCGGCACCTATTACGAACCTGTTTACTATACCGTAGTATATGACCACGACGGGAATGTCCTTCTGGATAATGAGGATCAGGTGAGCCGCAGAGTGCTGAAGGAAACAACGGCATATATGCTGACAGATATGATGCGGGATGTTATCAGCAGAGGTACCGGCGGACAGGCAGGCATCAGCGGGATGAATGTTTCCGGTAAAACAGGTACAACGAATGATACCATCGACCTGACATTCTACGGATATACACCTTACTATACCGGCGGTATCTGGATGGGCTATGATACCCAGAAGGAAATCAAAAATGCAGGCAATGCTCATCTGAAGATCTGGAAAAATGTAATGACAAAGATCCATGCAGATCAGGGTCTGGCAAATAAAAGCTTTGCAAAACCGGAAGGTCTGACTACACTGGCATTCTGTTCTGCAACGGGTATGGCACCCACGGATGTATGTGCGCTGGATTATTACGGTAAAACCACGCACAACGATCTGGCAGTTGCGGACTTCGAAAGAGGCGGTGTATGCGATAAGCACAGCACATATATCGTTTGTAAGGAATCCGGTAAGATTGCCGCACCGACCTGTCCAGTAGACTGTCAGATGGAAGTTGTTCTGGCGGTAGACGGGGATAAGATCCTCAGCAAACCCGGCACAATTCCCGAAGGAAAAATGGACATCGTTATCAACGAAGTCTGTGATATGGTTCATGAGCAGGTTCCTGTGATCGATCCCAATATGCCCTTTGACCCTCTGGCACCGATCGATCCCAACGCCCCCGGTGGTGTAGTGGCTCCTTCCGATCCAACCATACCACCTGCAGAGGGGACAGTAACACAGCCCGAAAC
>JAUNCB010000159.1 GCA_030526765.1 Bacillota bacterium | reverse complement strand
CGTTAAGTTGTTGTTAAGAATCTTAACTGAATCTTAACACACAAGAAAGAGTTTTTCAATAAAAAAGTAGAATTTATTGCAAAAAAAGACAATACCAATCCAAAAGAGTAAAAAAATGGAAGAAAATCATAAAGAAACCGTCTGCGCATAGGCTAAAAGGAGGGGGTGGCGGCGTGCTGAACGGAATCTGGGGCTTTTTTATGATTGGCGGTATCTTAACGGGGGCGTTTCTGGGGCGGATGGATCTGGTAACACAGGCGGTGATCGGCGGCGGGAAATCTGCCATGGAGCTGGCATTTACCATGGCTGGGGTGGTGGCAGTCTGGTCGGGAGTGCTGAAAATTGCAGAGCGGGGCGGAATGATCGATCGTCTGGCAGGGGAAATGAATCCGCTATTGGATGTGCTTTTCCCTTCCGTGCCCCGAAGGCATCGGGCGAGAAAATACATAGCGGCGAATTTTGCGGCAAATTTTCTGGGGCTTGGCTGGGCGGCAACGCCGGCGGGTCTTCGGGCGATGGAGGAGCTGCAGAAGCTGAATCGGGAGGAGCAGGGAACGGCGTCGGCTGCCATGTGTATGTTTCTGACGGTGAATATGACCTCTCTCCAGCTGGTGACAGTGAATATCCTTGCCTATCGGACGGAATACGGTTCCGGGAATCCTGCGGAGATCATCGGTGTGGGGATCGCTGCGACCCTTATTACGACCCTTGCGGGTACGCTGGCGGCAAAAGGGATGGAAAGGAGGAAGCGGAATGGGGCTGCTGCTTCTCGTTTCTGATTTTCTGATCCCCGTGACGGTGCTGGGCATTGTGGTATATGGCTGCCTGCATCAGGTCAATATTTATGAAGTATTTCTGGAGGGGGCAGAGGAGGGGCTGAAAACAGTGCTGGAAATTTTGCCTACCCTCATTGGATTGATCACGGCGGTGGAGGTGGTGCGGGCAGGGGGCTTGCTGGACATTCTGGTGGCACTGATCCGCCCTGTGACAGAGGCGGTGGGCTTTCCTGCGGAGCTGGCACCGCTGAGCATGGTCAGACTGATCTCCTCCTCGGCGGCAACGGGGCTGCTTACGGATCTTTTTCAGACCTATGGTCCTGATTCCTATCTGGGCAGGGTGGCTTCGGTGATGATGAGCTGTACGGAAACCGTTTTTTACACCATGAGCCTGTATTTTCTTTCTGTGGGGATCCATCGCACCCGCTGGACGCTGCCCTGTGCCCTGTTTGCCAATGCGGTAGGGATGATGGCGGCGGTCTGGCTGGTGGGTCTTGTGTTCTGAAATAGAATTGAAAAATGGGGCAGAATCAGATATAATGGGTTCAGAAAATGGGAAAACAGAAGAGCGGCGGCGTTGCTTTTCTGTGATGGAACGGTAGGAAAAGAGGAATGGCGATGAAAAAACAGATCATGGTTTTGCTGAGTCTGCTTCTGCTGACGGGCTGCGGCTCTGAGGATGCAGAGGAGCAGGGCTTTCATCTGACTGCCCAGGAGCAGCAGAGCTATACGACAGCCATTGATGCTGTGATGGAAGAATTCTATTGGGAATACGACAGAGCAAGTCTGACCTTTGCCTCCGCCATTGTACCTGAGGATACGGCGGAAGCGGAGCGTCTCTTTGCTGCTTCGTCTGCCTGTGGCTATGCACTGCAGAAAAAAGCGGGGCAGGAGGCGGTGCTGGCGGAAGCAGTGCTGCTGCATTATAACGGGGATATGGCAGGCACGCTGCAGTGCTGGTTTACGGGAGGATCCCTTTCCGGTGTGGCATACAACGGAGGCTTTGATAAGGCGGCATACAGCCTGACAGAGCGCAACCCGTTCCTTGCCGACGGCAATTTCACAGCCTATGAATCATGGGCAGGTGTGGCGGAGGGCTTTGCGACAGGCTACGGAGAGCTTTCCCCTGAGGGCATCTATTCCGCAGGCAGAGACGGAGAAGGGAAACCCCTGTTTGCAACTCTGGAGGGCGGAGATGCCATCATATACCGTTATACGGATGGGCTTTGGGCATATCGTCGCTTTTCCTATGGAACAGGGCTGGAGGCAACCTCTGTCACCTTTCTGGAGGGAGCAGATGCAAGGCTGGCAGTTCTGGTGTCCAGCATAGAAGAAAGTGACGGATTGGATGCGGAGAAAACCTATTCCCGGGCGGAACGGGTAATGCTGTATGATGAAAGACTGCAGCTTGCAGGGGAGATCCCTCTGGAGGGCATCCTTTGCACAGCTCTTGGGGCGGAAAAGGAACAGCTCTATTTATTTGCGGATCAGGACTGCGATATTTATCAGAAGAAAGAGGATAGCTGGGAGCGCACCGGCAGCCGCAGACTGAAGCATGGCGTGACGGCATTCCACGGAACGGATCTGGATGGAGACGGAACGGGGGAATACCTGATGAGTGATGGACGGGATCTTTACCTTTATCGGAATACGGGCGGCAGCTTCCGCATGCTCTGGAGCACGCATTTGGGCGTGGATAATTTTTATGGCCCCATCTGCAGCGGCGATTTGAACGGAGACGGCGTGAAGGAGATCTATGCCTGCGATACCACAGGCACTACCATCCGCTATATTCTGACGGAGAAGGGTCTGCAGACAGCCAATGAGGATATTGATTACGGACAGTGTATCTACCCCGGTGATTTTGATGATAACGGAAAAACGGATTACTGGATGGTACAGGATAATATCGAGCGGAAGGGCCAGCTGTTCCTTTCCCTCGGGGAGGAATAAAGGATGACGGAAGCAGAAAATACTGCGGCAGTGCAGGAAATGACGGAATCGGAACGGTATATGCTGGAAGCCCTGCAGGAGGCAGAGAAGGCGCTGGCGGCAGGCGAGGTGCCGATCGGTGCTGTGATGGTGCGTAACGGAGAGATCATTGCCCGTGGGCATAATCTGCGGAATACGGAGAAAAATCCCCTGCGCCATGCGGAGATCGATGTGATCGATGCGGCGGCGAAGATCGTGGGGGACTGGCGGCTGGAGGACTGTGTCCTTTATGTAACGGTGGAGCCCTGCCCCATGTGTGCCGGTGCGATCGTGCAGGCACGTATTCCGAAGGTGGTTTTCGGCACCAGAAACAGTAAGGCAGGCTGTGCGGGCTCTGTGCTGGATGTACTCAATGAGCCAAAACTGAATCATCAGGTGGAGATCGAGGAGGGAATCCTGCAGCCCCAGTGCAGCGAGATCATGAAGCGTTTTTTTAAACGCTTCCGCAAGAATGCAAAAACAGAAGAAGAAGCAACGGTATAACACAAGGGTGTTTGGAGAAAGAGGCCGATGAGAGGTCTCTTTTTCATGTTGATAAAAGGAGAAGAAAGATGATCTATCATGTGATGGTGCTGCTGGCGGCGATCGTGCTGTTCGGTGTGCTGGCATTTCGCCGATGGAATGCCATTTTGCTGGCAACAGTGGTAACAGTTTTTGTAAGCGTTTTTTCGGGGATGCCTGTGCTGGATACCCTTCTGCGGGGCTTTATGCCGGCGGCGGCAGATTATTTTACGAAATATTTCATGATTTTTTTCGTGGGGGCTCTGTTTGGGGCGGTATATCGATTTACGGGAGCGGCAGAGGCCATTGCCCGTGCCATGGGAAGGCTTTGCGGAGATAGATTTGCTGCACCGATGGTCATGTGTATCACAGGGCTTCTTACCCTGGGCGGGGTCAGCGGGTTTGTGGTGTTTTTTGTGGTCTATCCGATCGCACTGCAGATGTTTCGGCGTTTGGATGTTTCCCGCAGGCTGATCCCTGCGGCGATCTCCTCGGGCTGCTGGGCATGGTCTATGACGGCACCCGGTGCCCCCTCCATTCCCAATGCAGTTGCCATGAATAGTCTGGGCACGACAGCCACAGCCGCACTGCTCCCGTCTTTGATCGTAACGGCGGCGGAGTTTTTGCTGATTTTTGTCTGGCTGGAATGGCGTGCGGGAAAGCTGTCTGCGGCAGGGAAGCGATTTTATGATGAAACCCTGCAGATGCAGCTTTCTCAGGAGGAGCTGGAAGAGCATCCTGCGGAGGATCTGCCTTCCCTCCTCGTGGCCTTTATCCCGATTGCGGCAATTTTTGCGGCATTTAACGGGCTGCACCTGCCCATGGAAACCGCAGTGATGGTGGGGG
>JAUNCB010000158.1:1679-4138 GCA_030526765.1 Bacillota bacterium | reverse complement strand
CGACAGTGCAGACCTTGCCATTGCCAATCGCACAGAGGCAGGAGATATCTGTATCACACAGGACTATGGGCTCGCCTCCCTCCTGCTTGCGAAAAAGGCTGCTGTACTGCACCCCGGCGGTTTTTTCTATACCTTGGAAAATATCGACCGTATGCTCTTTGAACGCCACCTTTCCCGTGAAATGCGCCGACAAAAGCGCAGCCGCGGCGGTCATGTCCGCAAACGCACCAGGGAAGATGATGAAAAATTTTTAGCCGCTCTGGAAAAAGCCATAGAAAGCGGAAAGAAAGAAAACTAAAAAACGCTGCCGATGAATCTTCTGTTCCTTCGGCAGCGTTTTTCGCTGTTATTTCAGATTTATTCTTGCAATACCCTCTTCCATTGCCACATCTGCAACGGCCTTTGCCACTGCATCGGCAACCCTTTTATTCAGCGCAGAGGGAATGATGTTTTCTGCATTCAGCTCCTCCTCGGGGATCATTTCCGCAATGGCATACGCTGCCCGCTGCTTCATGCTCTCCGTGATCTCTCTGGCACGAACTGCCAGCGCTCCCTTAAAGATGCCGGGGAAGATCAGCACATTATTGATCTGATTGGGAAAATCGCTTCTGCCGGTTCCCACCACTGCCGCTCCTGCAGCCTTTGCCAAATCAGGCATGATCTCAGGCACAGGGTTTGCCATGGCAAATACGATACCGTTATGCATGGAGCTTACCATTTCCCCTGTTACCATATTTGGTCTGGAAACACCGACAAAGGCATCTGCCCCCTTCATGGCATCGGCAAGAAGACCTTTTTCGTGGTGGAGATTGCTGATATGAGAAATCTCCTCCTGCCCGCTGTTGAGTCCTTCGTCTCCTTCACAGATGATGCCGTTTTTATCGCACAGGATGATATTACCAAAGCCCATGGAGATCAGCAGCTTGCCGATGGCAATCCCTGCTGCACCTGCTCCATTGATGACAATGCGCATTTCCCCCATTTTCTTCCCCGTTACCTTCATTGCATTCAGCATTGCCGCAGCAACCACAATGGCTGTGCCATGCTGGTCATCGTGAAAAACAGGAATATCACAGATCTCCTTCAACTTCCGTTCAATCTCAAAGCATCTGGGTGCAGAAATATCCTCCAGATTGATCCCGCCAAAGCTCTTGGAAATCAGATAAATGGTATTTACGATCGTATCTACATCCTTGGAATCGATACAAAGAGGAAAGGCGTCCACATCTCCGAATTCCTTAAACAGAACGCACTTCCCCTCCATCACAGGCATCCCTGCCGCAGGGCCGATATCCCCCAGTCCAAGAACCGCTGTGCCGTCTGTAATAACCGCCACCAGATTGGAGCGGCGGGTCAGTCGGAAGGATTCCTCCTCATTTTTCTCAATCACACGGCAGGGCTCTGCTACCCCCGGTGTATACAGAAGGGAAAGATCCTCTCTTGTTTCCACAGGCTTTCTGGAGATCACTTCGATCTTCCCGTTCATTTCATAATGCAGCTGCAATGCTTTTTCATTGATATCCATTTTCTTCACCTCTCAGACCATCTGTTCGGGATGGAAAACCGCTTCAAATTTTTCTTCTGTTAAAAAGCCCAGTTCCACACAGGCTTCCTTCAGAGATATATTGTCTGCATAGGCTTTTTTCGCTGTTTTTGCCGCATTCTCATAGCCGATATAAGGGCTCAGACCTGTAACCAGCATCAGCGAACGATGGAGGTTTTCCTCCATTTTTTCCTGATTTGCCTTGATTCCACAAACACAGTTTGTGCGGAAGGAATCCAGTGCATCTGTCAGCAGACGCACAGACTGCAGATATTCATATATCATCACAGGCATAAACACATTCAGCTCCAGATTCCCCTGAGAAGCACAGATGCCAATACCTGCATCATTCGCCATGACCTGTACGGCAACCATAGTCACCGCCTCACACTGGGTAGGATTCACCTTACCCGGCATAATGGAAGAACCGGGCTCATTTTCCGGAATAAAGATTTCCCCAAGACCGCAGCGGGGACCGCTGGCCAGCCAGCGCACATCATTGGCGATCTTCATCAGATTTGCTGCCAGTCCCTTCAGGGCACCATGAACAAATACCAGTTCATCCTTGGCTGTCAGTGAGTGGAATTTATTTTCCGCAGTGATAAAAGAAATCCCCGTCAGATGAGAAACCTCTGCCGCAGCCGCTTCCGCAAAGCCCGCAGGTGCATTCAGCCCCGTACCGACAGCGGTACCGCCCAGTGCCAGTTCTGCCGCCTCCTGTAAGCCTGTTTCAATCATTCTGCTACTCTTTTCCAGCATATTTCTCCATCCGGAGATTTCCTGAGAAAAGGTGATGGGTGTGGCATCCTGCAGATGGGTTCTTCCCGTTTTGATGATGCCCTCATTTTCCGCTTCCAGTCGTTTCAGCTCAGAAATCATTCTGTCAACAGCAGGAATGAGCTTCTTCTTTGTTTCC
>JAUNCB010000158.1:0-1669 GCA_030526765.1 Bacillota bacterium | reverse complement strand
CATTGCCCTTCTGTGCTCTGCTTCCCTGCCCGCCGACACCGCCTTTCTTCTTTGTTTCCATTACAGCGGCAATATGCATGGCTGTAGGGAAGGTATCATTAGAACTCTGGCTCATATTCACATGGTCATTGGGGTGAAGCAGTTTTTCTCCTGCCAGCTCATTCCCACGGTTTGCGATCACCTCATTCATATTCATATTTGACTGGGTGCCGCTGCCTGTCTGCCAGACCGCCAGAGGAAAATGCTCGTCCAGCTTGCCCTCCAGCACCTCATCGCAGACCCGACCGATCAGACTGCAGCGTTCCGCATCCAGCTTGCCCAACTTATGATTCGCCAGCGCCACTGCCTTTTTCAAAATCGCAAAGGCATAGGTGATCTCCTTTGGCATCTTTTCCGTACCGATCTGAAAATTTTCAAAGCTTCTCTGGGTCTGTGCGCCCCAGTATGCCTGTGCCGGCACCTGCATTTCGCCCATAGAATCCTTTTCTATCCGATAATCCATTTTCATTACTCCTTTATATATCAAAACAAGCATCCTTTTCCATAATCTTCATCCTAACACAATCCCCTCTCCCCCGCAAGCAGGCTTGTTATTTCCGTAAAAAAATGCTACACTTTTTTACAGAACCCATCGAAAAAAGGAGGTATGTCCCATGTATACAACAAGCATCGCCATTCAGATTCTGCCTGATGTTTCCGATTTAAAAAAGGTTTGCTCCATTGTAGATGCAGTCATTGCCTATATTGCATCCACCGGCTGTCATTATGAGGTCGGCCCCTTTGAAACGGTTGTAGAGGGTGATTTTGATACCCTTATGGCAATTCTGAAACGCTGTCAGGAGATCCCCATTGAACAGGGTGCTCCCTCCACAAAGGCGTATGTGAAGATCTTCCATAATCCCGCAGGGGTACTGACCATCAACGAAAAAATCGACAAATACAGAGAAAAGGACTAACACCATGAAATATATTATTTTTGACTTAGACGGCACTTTGATCGATTCCATGCCCGTATGGCGGGGAACAGGCAGCGGCTTTTTGCAGCGGCATCATTTTCCCGTTCCCGAAAACCTGATGGATGTGGTGAAAACCCAGACCATCTGGCAGACAGCGGCATGGTTCCGCAGCGATCTGGGTGTTCCCATGGAGGAAACAGAGATCGTCAATGAAATCGTTGCCTCCGTTGTGGAAGCATACCGCCACACCATCCCCCTGAAGGAGGGTGCAAAGGAATATCTGGAAAAAATGGCTCTGGAAGGGGTCAGAATGTGTATCCTTACCGCTTCTGAAGCGGAATACATCTACCCCGCTTTAGAACGGCTGGATATTCTGAAATATTTTGATCATATTCTCACCTGCACAGAACTGAATGCCTATAAGGACGACGGAAAAGCATATCTGGTCGCCATGGAAAAAATGGGCGGAACCATGGCGGAAACCGTTGTTTTTGAAGATGCCTACTATGCCGTAAAGGGCGCAAAGAGCGCAGGCTTTTCTGTATATGCGGTGCTGGATGAAGCCGTTCGGAAGGATGATATTGAAAAAATCAAGGAAACTGCAGATTTCTGTTTCCATACCTATAAAGAATTACTGTAAAAAAATGCTGAGCAGATACCTGCTCAGCATTTTTAAATATACAAAGAAAGATATCCTTTTGCACACATAACCA
>JAUNCB010000004.1 GCA_030526765.1 Bacillota bacterium | reverse complement strand
ATTCGTCCATGACCAGAGACACCTTCCTTGGCTTCGGCTGCTCTGCCACCAGCCTGTTTCGGGAGCAGTTCAAGATCAATACCTTTGATGTAAAGGCATACTGTGAGCGGATCGAAAAAGGAGAGCCTGCCACCGCCTTGACGCTTCGTTTCACCAAACGGCAGCGGATGATCTACTGGTTATTCTGGACGGCATACAGCACCAGAGTGAGAGAAAAAGATTTTGAGCGGTTCTTTGGTGTGCCGCTGAAAAGAATGTACGGAATGGAGGTTTGGCTGGCGAAAAAACTGGGATTCATTCGGGAAAAAGAGGGTACTTATGAAATGACATTAAAGGGAGCTTTTTCCTATCATTATTATGAAAACTTTTATACGCTGGCTTATATCGATAAGATGTGGGGCATTCTGCGAAAGGAAGCCTTTCCGGAACGGATCATATTATAAAGGAAACAAAAACAGGCATGATGATAGTCATGCCTGTTTCTGAATAAAAAGATAGATTGCTGTTTTATGACTTCGACAAAGAGGTCTTTTTTTATTGGCAGAGAATCACTGCTTGCCTGTAGAGCCGTGTCCGCCTCTGTCCTCGTTGCCAAGGGTTTCCGCCTCCGCAAAATGCAGGGCAGGCTGATGCTCGAAAATGCGGAACTGACAGATGCGATCGTTTACCTCGATCACCGTGTCCCGCAGGGCATAGGCGGGCATGAACCACTGGTCATTGTCGCCGCAGTAGCTTTCATCCACGATACCGCAGTGGTTGGTCTGGATGATGCCGTAATTTTTAAAGGTGGAGCTGCGGGGGACGATGTGGGCTTCATAGCCCTTGGGCAGCTGCATGGCAATGCCCAGAGGGATCAGCTTGAATTCGCCTGCCTTCAGTTCGACTCTTTCTGCTGCACGCAGGTCGATCCAGTCGGATTTACCGTCGATATAGCGCAGCTTTTCGATTTTATCACTCAGATATTTGATTTTAATGGTTTCCATAATATGTCCTTTCTTATTCGGCGTGGTATAAGTATAAAGAACTGTTTTTGAGAGATTTCTGCACATCAATGATCCGCTGATTGAAGGAGCCCTTCCAGTGCAGCTTTGTGTCCTTCAGGTCTTCCATGAATCTGCCGTCTACCAGCACATCAATAAACTGCATCAGGGGCAGGGCGCTGATCTCCTCCCAGCGATAGCCCGTATAGAGCCAGATGTTTTTGTCGGGGAATTCATGCTTCACCCGTCTTGCCAGCCGTTCAATGCCCATGCGGTTGCCCTCATAGAGAGGGTCGCCGCCGCTGAAGGTGATGCCGCTGATATAATCTCTGCCCAGCACCTCAAACAGTTCCTGCTCTGCATGTTTATCAAAGAGGATACCGCTTTCAGGATCCCATGTCTGGGGGTTATGGCAGCCCTTGCAGTGGTGGGGACAGCCGCTGACCCAGAGTACGACCCGAAGCCCTTCGCCGTTGAGCATATCATCCTTTGTAATGTTATGATAACGCATTTACATACTCTTCCTTTCTGCAATTTCCGCCATTTTTGCATCGTTCAGACGGCTGTCGCCCTTCACGCGGGAGTAGGAGAGATAGCCGTTCATACGATCGATCTTTGTCAGGTTGCTGCTGCCGCATTTGGGGCAGGTATCCATTTCCAGCTCCTGATGACCACAGTCGTCACAGTAGGAGAGGGAAAGGTTTACGCCCTCATAGAAGCCCATTTTCATGGCTCTGCGTACCAGGGTGCGGACAGCATCCAGATTATAGTCGATGGGATATTTTACATACTGTATTTTCCCGCCGTTGGAAAGATCCCAGAAGCGTTTTTCCAGATCCTGCTTTTCAATGGGGGTAATGTCTTCAGTCACATGGCAGTGGAAGCTGTTGGAAACATAGGGTCTGTCGGAAACATGCTCCACCACGCCGAATTTCTTGCGGAACTGGGTCACCTGCAGGCCGCAGAGGCTTTCTGCGGGGGTGCCATAGATGGCATACAGATTACCGTCGGCTTTTTTGAATTCCGCAATTTTTTCATTGATATGCTTCAGGGTGTCGATGGCAAACTGACCATCCTCCACCAGTGATTTTCCGTTGTGCAGCTCCTGCAGCTCATTCAGGGCAGTGATGCCGAAGGAGGCAGTGGCTGTTTTCAGCAGTGGCTTGATTTTATCGTGGAAATGCAGATGGCCGCCGTAGAAGCCGCCCTCGCAGTAGGCAAGGGGGTTGGTGGAGGCACGCAGCTCGCCCAGATATGCATAGGTTCTGATGTGAAGCTGACGGATCAGCTCCAGATAATAATCCAGCACCTCAAAGAAGGGCCTCGATTCCTGCTTTGCCTTGGCATAGATCATGGGCAGATGCAGGCTGACCGCACCGATATTGAACCGCCCTACAAAGACAGGCTTGTCATTTTCATCGGCAGGCTCCATACCGCCCTTTTCATACCAGGGGGAAAGGAAGGCACGGCAGCCCATGGGGCTGATGATGGCACCGTGTTTTTTGTACATTTCCGCCACATAGCCTTCGCCTGTCAGGGAAAGCCAGTCGGGGTACATGGATTTGGAGGAGCAGAGGATCCCTGCCTCAAATACATCCTCCAGTTCTTTCCCGGGGCCGTGAAGGTTTTCGTCATAAAGGAAAACCAGCTTCGGGAAGAGAACGGGCTTCTTACAGGATTTTTTGCCCTGACCCTTGCGGCGTACATTCAGCATGGAAATGGATGCCAGCTTGGCAAATTTGCCTGTACCTGTGCCGAAGGTCATGGTGATGAAGGGATAATCGCCGCGGCTGGAGGCAACGGTATTGAATTTGTATTCCCAGCCCTGAAAGCCCTGATCGAAATCCTTCTGGATATCCTTCATGGTTTCTCTGTCTGCCACTCTGGCGGTCAGTCCAAGGTCGATATAACGGCGGTAGTATTTTTCATAGCTTTTTTCTGCAAAGGGCTCCAGCAGCAGGTCTACGGAAGGCACTGTAAAGCCGCCGTACTGCTGGCTGGCTGCGGAAAGGACGATGTCGCCGATAACATCGAAGGCAACCTCCAGTGTTTTCGGCTCGTTATACCACAGATTCCCCATTTCAAAGCCGCCGCTCAGTACATCCTTTACATTAAAAAGACAGCAGTTCATGGTATCTCTTCTGGCAGACATATCATGGATATAGATATAGCCGTCCCGACAGGCCTGCAGCTCTTCCGTTGTCATGAAAAATTTCTGATACAGCTCCTTATTCAGCTGATTGTAGATCAGAGAACGCTTGGTGGAAACGAGGGCACTGTCGGAATTGGAGTTTTCCTTGTCCCCGATATACATGATGGACTGGCTTTTTTTATAGACCTCATCCAGCATTTTTACAAAGTCCTGTTTATAGTTGCGGTAATCCCGATAGCTTTTGGCTACCTCGGGCTTAACCTTTTCCAGAGCACTTTCCACGATATTGTGCATCTGGGCGATGGGAATGCCCTCCTGCCCCAGCGAGCGGGCACTGCTTTCCACATATTCACAGAGGAAATCCAGCTCCTCCTGTGTAAATTTTACCATGGCACGGTAAGCGGATTTATTCACCGCCACAACGACCTTCTGTATATTCCATGCCTCATGGGTATTATCTTTTTTGATCACATACATATTGTTATCCTCCTTTACAGGCAAGTGCGCAAAATATAGTAGTCCTTACCTATAAATGTACTGCATTTTCTTCTAAATATGGTGTTGCTGTTGCAACATTTTTAAGATCTCGCCTGTTTTACCGCATGATGCCAGCCGGAGATTTTTTCCTCTGCGGCATCCTGAGAAAATTCGGGGCTGAAGGCGGCGGAAACCTGCCAGTTGCGGCGGATCTCCGTTAAGCTGTCCCAATAGCCCACAGCAAGACCTGCCAGATAGGCTGCCCCTAAGGCAGTGGTTTCCAGTGTGGAGGGGCGCAGCACGGGTACGCCTGTAATATCCGATTGAAACTGCAGGAGGAAGGAATTGGCGGCGGCACCGCCGTCCACCCGCAGCTCGGAAAGGGGAATGCCTGCATCCTGTTCCATGGCGTGGAGCACATCATAGGTCTGATATGCCATGGATTCCACAGTGGCACGAACGATATGGTTTCGGTTTGCCCCTCTGGTCAGTCCGGTCAGGATGCCTCTTGCGTAAGGATCCCAGTAGGGGGCACCCAGTCCCACAAAGGCGGGCACCAGATATACACCGCAGGTGTCGGATACCTCCTTGCAGAGGGCTTCCGTTTCTGCTGCGGAGGAGATCAGCTTCAGTTCATCCCGCAGCCACTGGATGGCGGCGCCTGCAACGAAGATGGAGCCCTCCAGAGCGTAGGTGATCTTTCCGTCCAGACCCCATGCAATGGTGGTTACCAGACCGTTTTGGGAGGTAACGGGCTTTTCCCCTGTATTCATCAGCAGGAAGCCTCCTGTACCGTAGGTGTTTTTTGCCGCACCGGGAGAGAAGCAGGCCTGTCCGAACAGAGCCGCCTGCTGATCCCCTGCAACACCTGCCACGGGGATAGCCGCCCCAAAGAGCAGGGGCAGGGTATTGCCGAAGCTGCCGCTGGAGGGGCGCACCTCGGGAAGGATGCTTTCGGGGATCTCCATCAATTCCAGAAGCTCTTTGTCCCATTGGAGGGTATGGATGTTAAACAGCATCGTTCTGGATGCGTTGGAATAATCGGTGGCATGCACCTGGCCTCCTGTCAGATTCCAGATAAGCCAGGTATCAATGGTGCCGAAGAGCAGATTGCCGCTGTCTGCCAGTTCCTTTGCCTCGGGTACATTCTGCAGGATCCAGCGTATTTTTGTGGCAGAGAAATAAGCATCGATCAGAAGGCCTGTTTTTTCTCTGATTTTCTCTGACCAGCCTGCCTCCTGCAGCTGATCACAATAGGGTGCGGTTCTTCTGCACTGCCATACGATGGCATGATAAACGGGTCTGCCGTTGCGCTTATCCCAGAGGATGGTGGTTTCTCTCTGATTGGTGATGCCGATGGCTGCGATCTGCTCAGCGGAGATGCCAAGCTTTTCAATGGCTGCTCTGGCAACCGCAAGCTGGGTCTCCCAGATTTCCGTCGGGTCATGCTCTACCCAGCCCGGATTGGGATAATATTGTTTGAATTCCTTCTGGGCAGTGGCCAGCATTTCTCCGTTTTCATTGAAAAGGATGGCACGGGAGCTGGTGGTGCCCTGATCTAAGGAAAGGATATATTTCATGGTGTTTCCTCCTTTTTCTGTTTCCTTCGATTTCGGTGGAAGCATTGCTGATTTCAGTATATCAAAAAGAAAAAGTACCTACAAGCGAACAGAAATTTTTTCCTTTTTTCGGGATTTTGTAATTTAATCACGGAAAATGGGCAGGAATGTGTTACAATAGAAAAAGAAAGGGCTTATGAACCGAGAAAAGAAAAAAGGAGAGTGGAATTATGGGGCATTTGAAAGGTAAAACAGCAATCATTACAGGCGGCGGCAGAGCGGTGCTGAAGGACGGCAGATGTGGCTCTATCGGCTACGGCATTGCCACAGCCTATGCAAAGGAAGGAGCCAATCTGGTTATCACAGGCAGAAATGTACAGAAGCTGCTGGATGCCAAGGAGGAGCTGGAGCGTCTTTACGGCATTCAGGTGCTGCCGGTGCAGGCAGATGTGGCGGCAGGTCAGGATAATGAAGCCGTGGTGCAGAATGTGGTGGATAAAGCCATTGAAGCTTTTGGGGATATCCATGTGCTGATCAATAATGCACAGGCATCTGCTTCCGGTGTTTCTCTGGTGGACCATACCACACCGCAGTTTGATCTGGCGATTTATTCCGGTATGTATGCGGCATTCTATTATATGAAGGCATGCTATCCTTATCTGAAGAAAACAAAAGGCACCGTGATCAACTTTGCCTCCGGTGCAGGTCTCTTCGGCAATTACGGACAGAGCGCCTATGCTGCGGCAAAGGAAGGGATCCGTGGTCTGAGCCGTGTGGCGGCTACAGAATGGGGTCCTGACGGGATCAATGTGAATGTGGTTTGTCCTCTGGCATGGACAGCACAGCTGGAAAACTGGGCAGACCAGTATCCTGCTGCCTTTGAAGCCAATGTAAAAATGCCGCCGATGGGTCATTACGGCGATGTAGAGCAGGAAATCGGCCGTGGCTGTGTGGCACTGGCATCTCCCGATCTGAAATATCTGACGGGGGAAACGCTGACACTGGAGGGCGGTCTTGGCTTAAGACCATAAATAGTGAGAAAGCAGACTCTTTCGAGTCTGCTTTTTTTGTTATCTCATATAAGGATTTGTTCTGCGTTCTTCTTCCAGTGTGGTTGCAGGGCCATGACCGGAATATACTTTATAATCGCCGGGCAGAGCAGCCAGTCTTTTCAGGGAAAGGCGGATATCGTTCCAGCTTCCTGTGGGCAGGTCTGTTCTGCCGCAGGAGCCCTGGAAAAGGGTGTCGCCGCTGAAGATGGTGTCCCCTGTGATAAAGCAGATGGAGCCCTGTGTATGACCGGGAGTCAGCATAACTTTAAACTCCATGTCGCCAACCTTTACCACATCCCCCTCGTTTACCAGCTCATCGGGGTGGATGATGATGGCGGGGCCCACAAACTGGGATACATTCAGCGCAGGGTCTGTGAATACGGGCATTTCCTGTGCACCGCCCACGATCTTTGCGCCCAGCTTTTCTGCCAGTTCGTTTACGGAGCCCACGTGGTCATAGTGACCGTGGGTCAGCAGGATATGGGTCACAGTGAGTTTGTTTTCTGCGATATAGTTCAGCAGGGGCTGGATGGGGCCGTCGCAGTCGATGATACAGGTGATACCGTTTTCATCGGAAACGACATAGTTGTTGGTTCCCACAGAGCCTGCTGCGTAGCATGCAATTTTCATTTCAGATTCCTCCTTGGTCTGTTCGGATATTTTTTCAAATTATACCAATGGGCGGGCCGTTTGGCAATATGCAGGAAGTCCTTTGGTCATTCTTCTGTGCCGGCCTGCTGATGGCGGATGCGGAAAAAGGCTTTCAGGATCACGGCAATGATGGGCCCGATGATAAGCCCCAGTACACCGATGCACTGGAAGCCGAAATACATGGAAAACAGGGTCAGCAGGGGATGCAGCCCGATCTGCGTACCGAGAATCTTCGGCTGCAGGATCTGCCGCATGACCTGTATGATGCCGTAGAGTGCCAGATAGCCGATGGCGAGGAAGGTATTCCCCGTTAATAAATGGATCACAGCCCCCGGCCAGAGGATGAAGCCGCTGCCGAAAAAGGGCAGGGAATCAATGAGGGCGATGATGATACTCAGCAGCAGGGCATAGGGCGAGCGGATCACCAGCATCCCCACAAGGGTAATGGTGAAGGTGAAGCCCATGAGGATAAACTGGGTTTTGATATAGCCCCATACGGATGCCTTCAGCTCTGTTTTCGTCGTATTTACGGAAAGGCCCAGCAGGGGTGCTGCGTGGGTCTGATAAAGGCGATGGATCAGATCCCTGTCCTTGGTGAAGAAATAGGCGGAGATCAGTGCCACGAAAAAGGCAATGAAGAAATTGGATACACCGCCTAAGGCACCGCTGCCTTTGGGGATCAGGGAAAGCAGGATGCCTGTGGCATCATTCTGAAATTCCAGAAAGGCATCCTGCAGGGGAAGCGGAAGCTTCGTGCGGAAGGCATCGAAAAGATGCCAGAATTCCTGCAGCCGTGCCTCTGCCTGTGCCATATAGTAGGGCAGATTCTCAGAAAAATGCTGCGCCTTAGCCACGATACTGTTTCCCGACCAGAAGCCCAGTAGCCCCAGCAGCCCCAGAAGGAGCAGAATACCGATAAGAGCGGTGATGCCGCGGGGGATCTTATACTTTTGCAGTCTGTCCGCCGGAGGATTGAACAGAAGGCTCATCAGCCAGCCGATGAAAAAGGGCAGGAAGATGGGCGAAAGATAGCGGAAAAGCAGAAAACAGGCAAGAACAGAAAGACAAAGCAGTGCCAGATCCTGCAACCGTTCCTTGTTTTTTTCATAGTAAGACCGCATGTTGGGCACCTCCTTTCGAGGAGATTTTTAATTTAGTAGGTTTTCTCTTTGGGATTATTTTATTGGAAACTTTGCCTTCTTGCAAGATTTTACCATCAATCCGCAGAAAGAAGGCAGCTTTTTGTGTAAGTTGCGGATTGTAACTGTGTTTAAATTGGTGTACAATATCTTTAATTTGTGTATACAGTATAGAAAAAACGGGGGATGACCTTGAAAGAGATTCGACTGAAGGCAAGAGCAAAGATCAATCTGACACTGGATGTAACGGGAAAGCGGGAAGATGGCTACCATCTTCTGGAAACCATTATGCAGACCGTAGCCCTTTACGACGGTATTTATATGAAAAAGCTGGAAAAGCCGGAGATCAGGCTGAAAACGAACCTGCCCTGGCTTCCTGTGGATGAGCGGAATCTGGCATATCGTGCGGCACAGCTGATGCGGGAAACCTTTGGCATCAAAGGCGGCGTGTTCATAGAGATCGATAAGAGGATCCCTGTGGCAGCGGGGCTTGCCGGCGGCAGCACGGATTGTGCGGCGGTGCTGGTGGGCATGAACCGTCTGTATGAGCTGGGACTTTCCGAGGAAGAGCTGGAAGCGCTGGCTGGCAGAATGGGGTCCGATATCCCTTATTGTGTGAGAAGAGGCACTGTGCTCTGTGAGGGCGTGGGAGAGAAGATGACCAATGTGGCAGATCCCTGTCCCCGGTGCTATGTGGTACTGGCGAAGCTTCCGGTGAGCGTATCCACGGTTTCGGTCTATAAGGGGCTGAAATGGGATCAGGTGGAGGAACATCCGGATACACAGGCAATGCTTTCTGCCATGGCAGAGGGCGATGTGAAAAAAATGGGCAGTCTGCTCTGCAATGTACTGGAAACGGTGACCATAGAGATGCATCCGAAGATTGCCAAGATCAAAAAAAGGCTGATGGAACTGGGCGCAGCAGGCGCATTGATGAGCGGCAGCGGACCTACCGTGTTTGGATTATTTTCCGACAGGGAGCAGGCGCGGCAGGCTGCGGCACAGGTGAAACGGGAATTTGCGCTGAAGGAAGCGGTGGCCACAAGGGTCTATCGTGTGCAGCGAGAAGTGAGAGGAGAAAAAAGAAATGGCTGATGCAAAATTCAATATCAATACAAACGAATATCTGCCCCTGCGGGATGTTGTGTTTAATACCCTGCGGGATGCGATCCTGACAGGCAAGCTGGTACCCGGGGAAAGACTGATGGAAAATCAGCTGGCTGAAAAGCTGGGCGTAAGCCGTACCCCCGTCAGAGAAGCGCTGCGTATGCTGGAGCTGGAAAATCTGGTGGAGCTGGTGCCCAGAAAAGGCGCACAGGTGCTGGATATGAGTGAAAAGGATATTGTGAATATTCTGGAGGTAAGAAGTGCGCTGGAAGGTCTGGCAACCTCCCTTGCCTGCAAAAAGATGACAAAGGAAGACCTGCAGCAGCTGAAAAATCTGGAAGTGGATTTTGAAAAGGCAGTAGCAGAGAATGATGTAGAGCATTTTGTAGATATTGACGAAGATTTCCACGATATGATCTTTGCGGCAACAGAAAACGATAAGCTCATCAGCATTTTCAGAAACCTGCGGATCCAGCTGTACCGCTACAGAATGGCACAGGCAAAAAATAATGAAACATCCATGTCCACCATCGTGGCACACCACAGAAGCATCATCCGTGCCATTGAAAACCATGATGCGGAGGAAGGCGCTTCCATCGCACAGGGCCATATCAAATATCAGACAGAATCCATCCTGCGTTTTGTAAGAAACAGATAATCAGGAGGAAAGCAGACTCCGCATCTTAAGGTGCGGAGTTTTTTTATGGAAAGAAAAAGGCGGCACTTTGCGGGAAAGCTTACAGTTTCTTTACGCAGATACGCTTTTGCTTGCAATATTACCCTCCGTATAATAAAATAGGATAAGTAGGATTTGTCATATTTTGCAGAAATAAGGGGGGATTTCCCGTGTCCGATACAATGTTTCCCAAAAGAGAAGAACGTGTGCCCTATGGCGGCGGCAAGCCTGTCAGAGGGGGCAGAAGCGATAGAAGCGGAAAAGGAAATGAAAAAAGAACCGATAAAAGGGCGGAAAAAAGAGGCGGCAGAAGAGAGCAGCCTGAGCCTCAGAAAAAGCGGATCCGCAAGGGCGGCAGAAAGCCGGATCGGAAGGTGCTGTATCTGATCGGTATTGCAGCGGTGTTGCTGATCGTCTTTCTGATGGTGCGGAAAAACGGTTCGGCTGTTTTTCTGAATGAAGAACAGGTGGGTATCCTGAAGGGGCGGGATATCACCGCGGAGGAACTGACGACAACACTGGAAAGCCAGCTGGAAAGCATTGTGGGCTCCAAGGTGAAGATCAATGAGGAGATCCGTGTGGACGGCGTGCATATCGGCTCCAGAAACGAAAAGGACGTATGCACCATGGAGCATCTGCTTCCGAAGATGCGTAATATGGTGACCTATAAGGTGGATGCTGCAGTGATCACAGTGGACGGCGGCAGAGCCGTGGTGCTTGCCAGCCAGGCTCTGGCGGATTCTGTGCTGGAGCAGCTGAAAACAGAGCTGCTGCCCGATGGCGGGATCCCTGAGGATGCCAAGGTGGAATGGGTGGAAAATGTACAGGTGGTAAATGAATTTGTGGATTCCGAAGAGATCCTTTCTCCTGAGGATGCCACCGCTGTGCTCAAATCCACCACAGAGGTGACTCAGAGCTATACGGTACAGTCGGGAGATGCACTGTATCTGATTGCACAGGAATTCAAGACCACCGTGGAAAAACTCCTTGAGCTGAATCCGGGAGAGGATCTGAAAAAAGGGATCCGTGTAGGTCAGGTCATCAATGTGCCGGTGCAGAAGCCGAAGATTTCCGTAAAGACCATTGAAACACAGGTGCTGACGGCGGTAGAGCCCAAAACCTATCAGACCCAGTATGATGATACCAAGCCCTCCAGCTACCAGAAGGTGATCCAGCAGGGTAAGGCGGGACAGAAGAAGAGCACCATCCAGATCACACGGATCAATGGTGTGGTAACGGAGGAAAAAGAGGTTTCCAAGGAGATCATTCAGGAAGCGATTCCGGAAATTATCGTAAAAGGGACACAATAACAGAAAAATGCAGGGGCATTGCGAATTTCTCTGAAAAGAGGGATTTCGCAATGCCATTTTTTATGATATGATTGGATAAAAGGGAAGGATGCGGTTCATCCTATATCTCTGGGGGTGGCTGCCTGCAGGCACAAACAGAGATATGGTATGAACAGTTTGCGTGGCAGAGGGCTCAAAAAGCAGGAGGCTTCAGAGGATTTTGCAACGCACGGGATAAAATAAGGAGGTTTTTCCAATGGGTATTTCTTTTTCTTTACAGGGTGATTTTATCAATATGGACGAAGTGTTTGGACTGCAGGCAGATGTGGAACGCTGCCATACAGCACTTCATGAAAAAACAGGCAAGGGCAACGATTTCGTTGGCTGGGTAGATCTGCCTGAAAATTATGATAAGGAAGAATTTGACCGCATCAAAAAAGCGGCTGAAAAAATCAAGGCAAACAGCGCGGTGCTGATCGTGATCGGGATCGGCGGTTCCTATCTGGGTACCAGAACCGCTCTGGATTTCATCAAGACACCTTTCTATAATGAGCTGAAAAAAGACACACCCGATATTTATTTTGTGGGCAATAACATCAGCTCTGCTTATCTGAATGATATTCTTGCGATTCTGGGAGACAGGGATTTCTCTGTAAATGTCATCTCCAAATCCGGCACAACAACAGAGCCTGCCATTGCGTTCCGTATCTTCAAAAAGATGCTGGAGGATAAATACGGCAAGGAGGAAGCAGCAAAGAGAATTTTTGCCACAACAGATAAAGCAAGAGGTGCGCTGAAAACCATGTGTAACGAAGAGGGCTATGAAACCTTCGTTATTCCCGACGATGTTGGCGGCCGCTTCTCTGTTCTGACACCCGTAGGTCTTTTGCCCATGGCAGTTGCAGGGGTGGATCTGGATGCAGTGATGCAGGGTGCACAGGATGCAAGAAAGGAATACATGAATCCCGATCTGAAGGAAAATATCTGCTATCAGTATGCAGCACTGCGCTATCTGTTCTATAAACAGGGCAAAACAGTGGAGATTCTGGCAAACTATGAGCCTCATCTGACATCCTTCGGGGAATGGTTCAAGCAGCTTTATGCTGAAAGCGAAGGCAAGGAGCATAAAGGTGTATTCCCCGTAACAGCAAATTTCTCCACAGACCTGCATTCCATTGGTCAGTATATTCAGGATGGTCTGCGCTTCTTCTTTGAAACGGTTCTGTGGGTAAAGGAACCCAAGTCTGCGGCACTGGTGCCCTTTGATGCACAGGACGGTGATGGTCTGAATTTCCTGGCAGAGAAAGAGATCCATTTTGTAAACAGCAAGGCCTTTGCAGGTACTATGCTGGCGCACATGGACGGCGGTGTGCCGAATATGGTAATCGAAATGGATAAGATGGATGAATACAATTTCGGTGCGCTGGTTTATTTCTTTGAAAAAGCAGTTGGTATTTCCGGTTATCTCTTGGATGTAAATCCCTTCGATCAGCCCGGTGTGGAAGCATATAAGAAAAATATGTTTGCTCTTCTGGGAAAACCCGGCTATGAAGATATGAAGGCAGAACTGGAAGCACGCATCAAATAAGTACTTTAAGACAACTTCTGTATCACAGAAACGAAAATGAGAGCATAAAAAACCGCCTGCGGTACATTCTGAAAGAATGTGCTGCGGGCGGTTTTGTTTTGTATTTTATAATCAGTGAGTCAGGATCTCGAAGCCATCCTCCGTAACGGCAACGGTGTATTCCCACTGAGCAGACAGAGAGCCGTCTTCGGTATAGATCGTCCAGCCGTTTTCTTCATCCTGATAGAAGTCCTCTTCGCCTTCGTTTACCATGGGCTCGATGGTGAAAACCATGCCGGGCACCAGCAGCATGCCTGTATCCCGTTTGGCTACATGGCATACATAGGGGTCTTCGTGGAAGTCATTGCCCACGCCATGACCACCGATGTCTCTGAGAACAGTGTAGCCGTTTTTATGGATATGCTCGCTGATGACAGCACCGATATTGCCCAGTCTGCCCCAGGGCTTTACTTCCTTCAGCGCAAGGTCAACGGATTCCTTTGTTACGGCAACCAGCTTTTGGGCTTCCTCGGAAACCTCGCCGATCAGGAACATACGGGAAGCGTCTGCATAATAGCCGTTCAGAATGGTGGTCACATCAACATTGATGATGTCGCCGTCCTGCAGGATCTCGTTTTCATCGGGAATGCCGTGGCAGATCACATCGTTCACAGAGGTACAGATGCTTTTGGGGAAGCCCTGATAACCCAGACAGGCAGGGATGCCGCCGTGTGCTACGATATAATCATGCGCCAGCCTGTTGATCTCTTCTGTGGACATACCTGCCTTGATTTTTTCAGCGATCATGTCCAGCACTGCGGTGTTCAGTTCGCCTGCTTTGCGGATGCCCTCCAGCTGCTCCGGTGTTTTAATGAGCTTATGGCTGGGAACGGGGATGCGTTTTGCTTTGTATGCTTCCAGTTTTTCATCAAATGCCGCATGGCATGCTTTGTATTTTTTCCCGCTGCCGCACCAGCAGGGGTCGTTTCTGCCAATTTTCATAGGGATTCTCCTTTTTTCTGCAATGTTGTTATCTTTGTTGTATGGTAGCACAAAAACGGAAAGGATACAAGAGAGAATAGCCTTGACAATTGGGGGAAAGAGGCGTATCTTCATTCTAAAAAAAGGAAAGCGGGGTCTGTGAAATGGCGAAAATTTATAAAAGTGTGGAAGCACTCATCGGGGGAACACCTCTGCTGGAGCTGACAAAAATAGAAGAGAAACTGGGGCTGGGGGCAACCCTTCTGGCGAAGGTGGAGGCACTGAATCCCGGCGGCAGTGCCAAGGACAGAGTGGCGAAGCGTATGGTGGAGGATGCGGAAAAGGCAGGGCTTCTGCAGGAAGGTGCTACCATCATTGAGCCCACCAGCGGCAATACGGGCATCGGTCTGGCGGTGATGGCGGCGGCGAGAGGCTACAGAGCCATTATTGTAATGCCTGACAGCATGAGCATGGAGCGTCGCCTGCTGATGACAGCCTTCGGCGCAGAACTGGTGCTGACGGAAGGGGCAAAGGGAATGGCAGGAGCTATAGAAAAAGCGGAGGAACTGGCAAAGGAAATTCCGAATTCCTTTATTCCGGGTCAGTTTGATAACCCCTCCAATTCCGCTGCCCACTATGAAACCACAGGTCCCGAGATCTGGGAGGATACCGACGGCAAGGTGGATATTTTCGTGGCAGGCATCGGTACCGGCGGTACGATCAGCGGCACAGGCAGATATCTGAAGGAGCAGAATCCGAAGGTACGGATCATTGGCGTGGAGCCCGCATCCTCTCCCCTGCTGACAGAGGGGAGAGCGGGAGCCCATGGCCTGCAGGGGATCGGTGCGAATTTCGTGCCCTCCATTCTGGATACGGAAATTTATGATGAAGTGATGACGGTGACAGAGGAAGCCGCCTATGAAGCGGGCAGAATGATCGCAAGAAGCGAGGGGCTTCTGGTGGGCATTTCTGCAGGGGCTGCGCTGCATGCGGCGGTGGAGGCTGCAAAACGTCCTGAAAATGCAGGGAAGCAGATTGTTGTGCTTCTGCCGGATACGGGGGACAGATATCTCTCTACCCCTATGTTTCAGGAATGATGGGCAGGGAGCAGCGGCAGTTTATACAGCTTGTGGCAGCACTGACCATGCTCATTGATCATATCGGGGTGCTGTTTTTTCCTACAGTGGCGGGATTTCGTGTCATCGGGCGGCTGTCCTTTCCACTGTTTGCCTTTGGCATTGCCCAGGGTGTTTCCCATACCTCGGATTTTCGGAAATACATGGGGCGGCTTCTTCTGGCGGCGGTGCTTTCTCAGCCCATCTATCAAATGGCCTTCGGCATGAGCAATCTGAATCCTCTTTTTATGCTGGCATGGGGCGCACTGACCCTGTGGTTCTGGCAGAAGGAACAGCGCTGGGCGGCTGTGCTTCTGCTTCTGGGGGCAGGGCTTGTGGATATGAGTTATGACTGGTATGGTGTCTGGACAATATTCCTGTTCGGCTTTTATGGGGAAAGAGAGAGCCTGTGCTTTTACGGACAGCTGGTACTGAATCTTCTTTACGGACTG
>JAUNCB010000157.1 GCA_030526765.1 Bacillota bacterium | reverse complement strand
CAAGAAAGGTGGAAATCACCTATAAACTGAGTGCTTCCGTAGATACAGATGATTACAGAAGCATCAAGAATTACGACACAGATCTGGAAGGGCTGGATAAGTTCCTGAGCGACTGTGATTATGCGAAGGATACCTGTGTCGTATCCCTGACGATCGATACACACGATGAGGTAACACGGATCAGAGCAACTGCAAAATAAAACGGTATTGGCGGACCCGACAGAGCAGACTGTCGGGTCCTTGTTCGTTTTGCACAAAAAATAAAAGCGAAAATTGGAGGATATTTTGCTTTACTTTAGCGTGGTAGCGTGATAATATAATGAAGAACCGAGGGGAGCCCCTCGAGAAAAGATTGAAATGACAAATCAAAGGGGAGATTAATTATGAAAAAATATCTGGCAATGTTACTGACAATGGTTATGAGTGTTTCCGTATTGGCCGGATGCGGCGGCGGTTCTGAAGAGGCTGCGGCACCTGCAGAGGATGCAGCAGCAAGAACAACCTTCACCGTAGGCTTCGACGCAGAATATCCTCCTTACGGCTACAGAACAGAAAGCGGCGATTATGCAGGCTTCGATCTGGATCTGGCAGCAGAGGTTTGTGCAAGACAGGGTTGGGAACTGGTAAAACAGCCCATCGACTGGAATGCAAAGGATATGGAACTGAACAGCGGTGCCATCGACTGTATCTGGAACGGTTTCACAATGAACGGCAGAGAAGATTCCTATCTGTTCTCTGAACCCTATGTAGATAACTCCATTGTTTATGTAGTAAGAGCAGACGATGCGATCCAGACAGAAGCAGATCTGGCAGGCAAATATGTAATCACACAGGCAGGCTCCTCTGCACTGGCTGCTCTGCAGGATGAAGCAAAGGCAGATGTGGTTGCATCCTTCGCAGCACTGGATGAAATTGCTGATTACAACACAGCATTCATGAATCTGGAAGCAGGTACAAATGATGCCATTGCAGTAGATATCGGTGTTGCACAGTATCAGCTGCAGACAAAAGCAGATAAATTCAGAATGCTGGAAGAACCTCTGTCCACAGAACAGTATGCAATCGGCTTCCGTATGGACGATACAGAACTGAGAGATACCGTACAGGCTACACTGAATGAAATGGTGGAAGACGGCACATTCATGGAAATCGCTTCCAACTATGCTGACTACAACCTGGACAAAATGGTTTGCCTGGGCAAATAATGTAAAAATAAATCATGAGATATCACGGGCAAGACGGCGGGAAATTCCTGCCGCCTTTTCCTGCGTTTTACAGAAAAGATAAAAAGGAAGCGATGCCAAAGGCATCCTATGTTTTTTCGGTGCTGTGAAACGGCTGTTTTCAAAATCCCCTTTTGAAAAGATACGCTGAAAAAAGAAAGGAACGTTTTTATGAATATTACTGTGATCCTACAGCAGCTGGTTGGCGGGATGGGGGCATCCCTGCTGATCTTTGCACTGACACTGCTGTTTTCCATGCCCCTTGGCCTTTTGGTAGCCTTTGGCAGAATGTCCAAATTCAAACCCCTGCAGGCGATCGTAAAGGTATTTATCGCCATTCTGCGTGGTACACCTCTGATGCTGCAGCTGCTGGTGGTATTCTTTGGGCCCTATTATGTCTTCGGCTGGACATTGCCCAGAAGCTATCGTTTTATTGCGGTAATCATTGGCTTCTCCGTCAACTATGCGGCTTATTTTGCGGAAATCTACCGTTCCGGTATTGAATCCATCCCCAAGGGACAGTATGAAGCGGCATCTGTACTGGGCTACAATAAAAATCAGACCTTCTTCAAGATCGTTTTCCCGCAGATGGTGAAACGTGTGCTGCCGCCCGTTACCAATGAGGTCATCACACTGGTTAAGGATACCTCTCTGGCATTCGTTCTGACCTATGAAGAAATGTTCACTGTGGCAAAACAGATCGCAGCGGCACAGACAACCATCATGCCTCTGTTCGTTGCCGGTGTATTCTATTTTGTATTCAATGCTGTAGTGGCATTTGCGATGGAATGTATTGAAAAGAAACTGAGCTATTATCGTTAAGAAGGGAGGGCTGCGAAATGAAAAAAGTATTGGAGATCAAACACTGTAATAAAAGCTTCGGCGATAATGAAGTGCTGAAGGATATTTCTCTGTCCGTTTCCGAGGGACAGGTGGTGTCTATCATCGGGCCTTCCGGTTCCGGGAAATCCACACTGCTGCGCTGTGCGACCCTTCTGGAAACCATGGACGGCGGCGATCTGATCTATCTGGATGACTATGCGGCAAAGGCCGATGAAAACGGAAAGGCTGTTTATGGCAGCAAGGAAACGCTACAGGGTGTGAAAAAGCATTTTGGTCTGGTATTCCAGAATTTCAATCTGTTTCCCCATTATTCCGTTATGAGAAATATCACAGAGCCCCCCATTCTGATCGGCAAACGCAATAAGGATGAGGTGTATGCAGAGGCAAGAGAGCTGCTGAAGAAAATGGGCCTTTCCGATAAGGAGGATGCATACCCCTGCGAGCTTTCCGGCGGGCAGCAGCAGCGTGTATCCATTGCCAGAGCACTGGCGATGAAGCCTGCCATCCTTTTCTTTGATGAACCCACCTCTGCTCTTGACCCTGAGCTGACAGGGGAAATTTTGAAGGTTATCAAGGATCTGGCGGCAGAGCATATGACAATGGTTATCGTAACCCATGAAATGTCCTTTGCAAGGGATGTTTCCGATCATATTATTTTTATGGACGGCGGTGTGATCGTAGAGGAAGGCGATCCTCATCAGATCATCAATCATCCGAAGCAGGAACGTACCAAAGCATTCCTGAGCCGTTTTCAGCAGTAAGGAAGTGGTTGGATGGAACTGAAATTCATCAAAACCAGCCCCACGGAAAATATGACCCTGCTCATTGAAACACCTGTGCCAAGAGAAAAACAGCTGGAAACAGCGGAAAAGCTTATTGCCTATGGCAGTGTGTATGCAGAGCAGGCGGGCTATATCGAAGCGGCGAAAAATCCCCTTGCGGAAAGGAGACTGCAGATGATGGCAGGAGAGTTCTGCGGCAATGCATCCCTTTCTCTGGCGGCGGTGCTGGCAGAGGAGAAGGGACTGCAGGCAGGGGAAGAACGGGAGATCGTTCTGGAGGTTTCCGGTACAGATCAGCTCGTGCGCTGTCAGATGAAAAAGGAAGAAAACGGATTTTACGGCAGGGTAGCCATGCCTCTGCCCAAAGGGGTAGAGCGCAGAAGCTTCTCCCTCAATGGTATGGGATATCAACTGGATGTGGTGGCCTTTGAAGGAATCAGCCATATTATCGTGCCGACAGCTCTCTGGGGCGAAGCGGGCGTGAAGCATGCGGAGCAGGCAGCGAAGGAATGGGCGGGAGAAATGCCGTCTGCCTTTGGGATACTGCTGTTTGATGCAAAAAAGAATACCCTGCAGCCTCTGGTCTCTGTGCAGGGATCTACCCTCATCTGGGAGAGGGGCTGCGGCAGCGGCACTGCGGCGGTCGGGGCATATCTGGCTATGCAGGCAGGAAGTTCCCTTTTTGTCAGCCTGAAGCAGCCCGGAGGCACCATGGGTGCGGAGGTTGTTCTGGAAAACGGAAGGATCGAAGCCATTTTTCTTACGGGAAGGGTGTCCATCGTGGCAAAGGGAACGGCATATATTTAATATATTTAAAGGAAAAGAAGGGCGAGCGAATGCTCGCCTTTTTTGCGTGATTCATCCTGAGGAAGGGCAGAATGTGGAGGAATGTCGAAAAAGAAAGAATATTGCTGGAGGCTTGTTTTATGTTATAATAATATATCAAGAGGTGAAAGAGGACCTTTGGAAAAAGGTCAAAGCAGAGAGGAGACGTTACAGGAAATTGACTGCGGGGAGGAGATTTTATGGGGAACAGAAAAAGAAAAATTCTGGCGAAGGTGCTTCTGGTGTGTATGGTTCTGCTGACAGGCTGTCAGGGCGGGCAGCCTGCGGACAGGGAACCGGTGAATATTTCCATCTGGCATGTATACGGCGGGCAGGCAGATTCGCCGATGAATGATATGATCGATCTGTTTAATGCAACCGTAGGCAGAAAACAGAATATTCAGGTGGAAACCACCATGATTTCCAATACAAACAATATCCATGATGATGTTCTGGCGGCGGTCAATGGGGATCCCGGTGCGGCGGAGCTG
>JAUNCB010000156.1 GCA_030526765.1 Bacillota bacterium | reverse complement strand
GAAAGCGGATACTCCGAAAGGAGATATCCGCTTTTTTCATGCAGGGAAAGAATAAGACGCTTATGCCTTTGCTTCCTTGGGTTTGATAAAGGAAAGCATCAGCACCGCTGTAACGATGAAGACGAAGCCCAGATAATCCATAGCCTCCAGTCCAACCTTCAGCCATACCACGGAAACAACAGTGGAGGCAATGGGCTCGGCGGAAGCAAAGAGGCTGCTTTTGGTGGGGCCGATATATTTTACGCCGTTTAAAAACAGCAGGTAGGGTGTCATTGTGCCAAACAGAATGATGAATACCATGGCGGCAACCCCCGGAAGATCCCAGTTTGCCGCATAATCCCAGGAGGGATGCACAAAATGCATCACAAAGCTGCCGATGAGCATAGACCAGCCGATGAGGAGCATGGTGTCATACTTTGCCAGCAGGCGGGTGGGATAAATGGTGTAAAATGCCAGAGCCACCGCAGAAAGCAGTCCCCAGAAAAGTGCAAGGGGAGAGAGGCTTAGATTGTTCAGATCGCCGTGGGTCGCCAGCAGGATAGTGCCGATCAGACAGCCTGCAACAGCAATGGATTCCACCAGAGTAGGCAGCTTTTTGTTGCGGAGTGCCAGATAAACCACGATCAGGATCGGTGCAGTATACTGCAGTACGGTCGCTGTAGCAGCGTTGCAGTGATCAATGGCGGCAAAATAGCCGTATTGCATGAAGAGCATACCGCCCAGTGTGAAAATGACGATGCCCTTTCTATCGTCTTTATCTGTCCAGATTTCAAAGACACCGCCTTTTCTGATCTGCAGAAAGGCAAGCATCAGGATGCCGACGGCAAGGGTGCGGGTGGAAACCAGCCATTCGGGCGTAATGCCCGTATGATCAAAGAGAAATTGTCCTGCAGCGCCGGAGACGCCCCAGCAGCAGGCTGCAAAAATGCAGAAGATGGAGCCCATCAGTACCTTATTTTTCATAGAATAACCCTCATTTTTGATTGATTTTAATAAAACTAAATCAATGCTATCATTTCTATATATAAATGTCAATTATCGGAAAAATGAAAAATAAAGAACATTTACATAGAAAAAAACGATTTGAAACAGGAGGATTTTCGGTAGTTTTTTTCTTTTTCCGGAAGGAGGTTTTTTGATTTAACGGGGATTTAACAAAACAAGGATATTGCATTTAACATTCATTCCATATACTAATCCTGAGCAAAATAAAAAGAAAAATCTCAAGGAGTGAGTGAAGCATATGAAAAAAAAGGTAATATTGGCAGTATCCCTGCTTTTGCTTCTGACAGGCTGCGGCGGCATATCCCATGACAGCATTACCCCCGTTTCCCGAGAGGACGGTAGCGGCACAAGAGGTGCTTTTGTGGAACTGTTCGGCATCGAAGAAAAGGACGAAAACGGGGAAAAGCAGGATATGACGACAGATCTGGCGGAAATCACCAACAGCACGGCAGTTATGCTGATGACGGTGTCGGGAAACCGCAATGCCATCGGCTATATTTCCATGGGTTCCATGCACGAGGCAGTGAAAACCCTTCAGATCGATGGGGCGGAAGCCTCCTTTGATAATATCAAAAACGGAACCTATTCCATCGCAAGACCCTTTCACATTGCCACAAAGGACGATGTCAGCCCTGCGGCACAGGATTTCATCGGATTTATCCTCAGTGACGAGGGACAGGCAGTGGTGGAGGAAAGCGGATATATCAGTCAGGGCAGCATCGGCGCCTATGAGCCCACAGGGGCAAAGGGCAATGTGGTGGTGGCAGGATCCTCTTCCGTTGCACCTGTGATGGAAAAGATGAAGGAATCCTATGAAGCCATCAACCGCAATGTAACGATCGAGATGCAGCAGTCTGATTCCACCATTGGTATGAATTCTCTGAAGGAGGGGATGTGCGATATCGGCATGGCATCCCGTGATCTGAAGGAAAGCGAGCTGGAGGCGGGGCTGAAGCCTACAGTGATCGCCATGGACGGCATTGCAATCATTGTCAATCATGAAAACCCGCTGACTGGGCTGAATAAAGATACGGTGAAGGCCATTTATAAAGGAGAAATTGATAAATGGACACAGATTCCCGCATATAAGGAGGTAACGGAATGAAAGAAAAGGTCATGAAATGGGTCTTTCTGGCGGCGGCAGCCTTATCCATACTGGCTGTTGCGCTGATCTGCCTGTTTCTGTTTGCCAATGGCATTCCTGCCATCGCAGAAATCGGTGCATTTGATTTCCTGCTGGGGCAGAAATGGAAACCATCCAATGATATTTACGGCATATTCCCGATGATCGTCGGCAGTATTTATGTGACGGCAGGTGCGATCCTGATCGGTGTGCCGCTGGGCATCCTCTGTGCTGTTTTTCTGGCATGGTTCTGCCCGAAAAAGCTTTATAAGATCATCAAGCCTGCCATTGAGCTTCTGGCGGGTATCCCTTCCATCGTGTACGGCTTCTTTGGTCTGGTGGTTCTGGTGCCCATCATGCAGGATATCTTCGGCGGCAGCGGTAAGGGTGTTTTAACGGCATCCATCCTTCTGGGTATCATGATCCTGCCCACCATCATTGGTGTTTCGGAAAGCAATATCCGTGCGGTGCCCATGTCTTATTATGAAGGTTCCCTCGGTCTGGGGGCGACCCATGAACGCAGTGTGTTCTTTGCGGTGCTGCCTGCGGCAAAGCAGGGCATTTTCGCAGGCGTGATCCTGGGGATTGGCCGTGCCATCGGGGAAACCATGGCGGTCATCATGGTTGCGGGCAATCAGGCGATCATCCCCGGCAGTATTTTCAGCGGTGTCCGTACCATGACGGCAAATATCGTTATGGAAATGGGCTATGCGGCAGACCTGCACCGAGAGGCACTGCTGGCGACGGCAGTGGTGCTGTTTGTATTCATCCTGATTATCAATCTGTGTTTTTCCATGCTGAAAAGGAGGGCTGACTGATGGACGAAAAGAAAGCGATCAACAGACTCTCCTTTGGGGAAAGAATGAAGAACTATAAACGAAATCCCTTTTCCCTGTTTCTGGCGGCACTGGTGGTGCTTTCCGCAGTGATCACGCTGGCGGTTCTGGCGGCTCTGCTCCTCTATATTCTGGCAAAGGGCATCCCAAATCTGAAGCCGGAGCTGTTTGAATGGGAATATAATACAACGAATGTATCCATGATGCCTGCCATCATCAATACGCTGACCATTACGGTAATGACACTGCTGCTGGCAGTGCCTGCAGGTATCTTTGCAGCCATCTATCTGGTGGAATATGCAAAGCGGGGCAATCAATTTGTTCCCGTGGTAAGAATGACAACAGAGACCCTTTCGGGCATTCCATCCATTGTGTTTGGTTTGTTCGGCTATCTGTTTTTCAATATTTATCTGGGCTGGGGCTATTCCATTCTGGGTGGTGCGCTGACACTGGCGATCATGGTTCTGCCTCTGATCATGCGAACCACAGAGGAAGCACTGCGCTCCGTGCCCGATTCCTTTCGGGAAGGCAGCTTTGGTCTGGGGGCAGGGAAGCTGCGGACCGTCTTTCAGGTGGTGCTGCCCTCTGCGGTGCCCGGCATCCTTGCAGGGGTGATCCTTGCAGTGGGGCGTATCGTCGGGGAAACGGCGGCACTGCTCTATCCCGCAGGTACGGCGGCGGAGGTTGCCGATGGCTTCTTCTCCTCCGGCAGAACGCTGGCGGTGCATATGTATGCCCTTTTGAATGAAGGTCTGTATATGGAGCAGGCGTATGCCACAGCGGTGATCCTTCTGGTTATGGTGGTGGGCATCAATGCCCTGTCCGCCTTTATTGCAAAGAAAGCAGGTGTAAAATAAACATGAATAAAAGTAAGATTTCTGTATCTGATCTGGAATTATATTACGGGGATTTCAAAGCCCTGAAAAATATCAATATCGAATTGCCCGAAAAGGAGATCACGGCATTTATCGGCCCCTCCGGCTGCGGCAAGTCCACCCTTCTGAAAAGCCTGAACCGTATGAATGATCTGGTGGAGGGCTGTCGGATCACAGGGCAGGTGCTGCTGGACGGAGAGGATATTTATAAAGGCATGGACATCAACCTTCTCAGAAAGAGAGTGGGTATGGTGTTTCAGAAGCCCAATCCCTTTCCTATGTCCATTTATGATAATATCGCCTATGGCCCCAGAACCCACGGCATCCGCTCCAAGGCGCAGCTGGATGAGATCGTGGAAA
>JAUNCB010000155.1 GCA_030526765.1 Bacillota bacterium | reverse complement strand
CGCAGCCTGCACAAGCGCCGGAGAATTCCAGCAGAGGCTGTTCGAACTGAGAGCCTTTTACGGAAGCCTTGCCCATAGGGTTAGCCTTAGGTGCAACATCTTCGATCATGTAGTCCCAGTTAGCGATTTCAGCTTCCTGAGAAGCCAGAGGCTTCATAACCAGAGCCTTGTTGGGCGCAGGACATACTTCTGCACAGGAGCCGCAGCCCAGACAGTCCAGAGCGGAAACCTGCATTCTGTATTTCAGACCTGCAAAGGCAGCGCCGCCTTTTGCTTCCACAGCCTTGAATGCTTCGGGAGCCTTCGCCGCTTCTTCTTCTGTCAGCAGAACGGGTCTGATGGCAGCGTGAGGACATACATAAGAACACTGGTTACACTGGACACAGTTGTCTGCCATCCATTCGGGTACGTTCACAGCAACACCGCGTTTTTCGTAAGCAGCAGTGCCGCAAGGGAAGTGACCGTCTTCTCTGCCTGCGAATGCGGATACGGGCAGCTTGTCGCCTTCCTGTGCATTCATAGGATCTACGATGGCTTTTACAAAGTCTGTTTTCTTTCTTTCAGCAGCAACTGCTGTATCTACAGCATCAGCCCATGCAGCGGGGATTTCCACCTTCACTGCACCGTCTACACCACGGTCAACAGCAGCATAGTTCATGTTCAGGATGGTGTCACCCTTCTTGCCGTAGGATTTTGTGATCGCTGCTTTCATGTATTCTACAGCCTGTTCAATGGGGATGATGTTAGCCAGTTTGAAGAATGCAGCCTGCAGAACTGTGTTGATTCTGTTGCCCAGACCGATTTCGTTGGCAATGGCTGTACCATTGATGATGTAGAAGTTTGCTTTTTTCGCAGCCAGCTGTTTTTTCAGTTTTGCGGGCAGTTTTTCTTCCAGTTCAGCCACAGACCATTCTGTGTTCAGCAGGAAGGTACCGCCTTCGTTCAGTTCGGTAACCATATCATACAGGTTTACATATTCCTGTTTGTGACAAGCAACGAAGTCTGCTGTCTTAACCAGGTATGTGGAACGGATGGGTGTGTCACCGAAACGCAGGTGGGACTGTGTGATACCACCGGATTTCTTGGAGTCATAGCTGAAGTATGCCTGTGCATATTTGTCTGTATGGTCACCAATGATCTTGATGGAGTTTTTATTCGCACCAACCGTACCGTCAGCACCCAGACCCCAGAATTTGCAGGAGATTGTGCCGTCGTTGCCTGTTACGTTTACTTCTTCGCCCACTTCCAGAGATGTGTTTGTTACGTCATCCACGATACCCAGTGTGAAGTGGTTTTTGGGTTTGTCCAGAGACAGGTTTGCGTATACAGCCAGGAACTGTGCAGGAGTTACGTCCTTGGAGCCCAGACCGTAGCGGCCGCCTACAACAACGGGAGCTTCTTCTGCTTCAAACATTGCTGTACATACGTCCATGTACAGAGGTTCGCCCTGTGCACCGGGTTCTTTTGTTCTGTCCAGAACGGCGATCTTCTTCGCTGTTTTGGGGATCACTTCCAGCAGCTTTGCGGAAACGAAGGGACGGAACAGGTGAACCTTAACCAGACCAACCTTTTCGCCTTTTGCTGTCAGGTAGTCAATTGTTTCTTCGATGGCTTCACAAGCGGAGCCCATAGCAACGATGATTCTGTCTGCATCGGGTGCGCCGTAGTAGTTGAACAGTCTGTAATCTCTGCCTGTGATTCTGGAGATCTCGCCCATGTATTCTTCTACTACTGCGGGCAGAGCGTCATAGAATTTGTTTGCAGCTTCACGACCCTGGAAATAGATATCGGGGTTCTGTGCTGTACCTCTGATTACAGGGTGTTCGGGATTCAGTGCGCTTCTCTTGAAGGTGTTCACTGCATCCATATCGATAATTTTAGCCAGTTCTTCGTAGTCCATGCATTCGATCTTCTGGATTTCGTGGGATGTACGGAAACCGTCGAAGAAATGCAGGAAGGGAACACGGCCCTTGATTGCGGACAGGTGTGCCACGCAGCCCAGATCCATAACTTCCTGAACGGAGTTGGAAACCAGCATAGCGAAGCCTGTCTGACGGCAAGCCATAACGTCGGAATGGTCGCCGAAGATAGACAGAGCGTGTGCAGCCAGCGCACGAGCTGTTACGTGGAATACGCAGGGCAGCAGTTCGCCTGCGATCTTATACATGTTGGGGATCATCAGCAGAAGCCCCTGAGATGCTGTGTATGTTGTTGTCAGCGCACCGGCTGCCAGAGAGCCGTGTACCGTACCTGCAGCACCTGCTTCGGACTGCATTTCAACAACCTTTACTGTCTGACCAAACAGATTCTTTTTCCCATTTGCTGCCCAGTCGTCTGTTTTTTCAGCCATGGGAGAGGAAGGTGTGATGGGGAAGATACCTGCTACTTCTGTAAATGCGTAGGAAGCATATGCAGCAGCCTCGTTACCGTCCATCGTTTTCATAACTTTAGCCATAATGATTCTCCTCCTTTATAATAGAAGATAAATTTATTTGGGGATTCCCCCGATTGTCTGCCATCGAGATGGCAATTCCGTTCCGCAGTCTGGAAAATTTTTTATCAAACTATTTGTCTGACAACAACTTTATACTTCTTTCCACCAGAAACAGAATTTTTTACGTGATTATTATACAGGCAATTCAAATTCTTTTCAACAGCAAAATAGAAAATGGGTTGTTATGTTTCTAACAAAATGCCTTTTGTCACATATATCCAGTGAATTTCTGTTTTTTTAACTATTTTTATGCATTTTTATTTTATTTTGCAGTTTCTCCTGCATTTCCTTGTCTGACAAAGATTTCCACCCCCTGAGAATGTCTCTCATCTGATTTTATCCCCCAAAATAAATCGTTAATTAAAATACAAACAAGCTGTATACTGTGTTTGTTCACCGACCATCTGTCCTCCACTCCACGCAATCCCCATGCAAAAAGCCGCAGGCAGATGCCTGCGGCTTTCGTTTTTTTCATATTATCCTTCCAGTAATTCCCGATAGGACTGCTTCCATGTGAGGGGCTGCGCTTCCCCGTTCCAGTATTGCAGGGAAATTCCTTCCCCTCGGTGTAACAGCACCAGCCTTCCGTCTGCCGTCAGAGAGAAATCCTCCGCCGTCCAGCCTTCTCCTGCCGCTTCCTCCACCATGGCAAAGCTTTCCTTGGTCAGCATCTGGGAAAGATCCACTGCTTTCTGCCCCATCAGATCGATGTTCTTTGTCAGATGCACCCTTTCGCCGTCCGCCTTTCCTTCCCACCAGAGGGAAAAGAAATCCTTGTCCGCCAGCCCTGCTTCCAGCCGCAGGTGTAATGCTCCTGCCTCCTCTGCCGCCTCCAGACAGGCTTCGGCATAGGCCTCCAGCTCCTGCCGCAGGGATGCATTCAGGCTTTTTTCATAGGGACTGTCATTGAGCCCCAGGAAAACAGGCACCTCTATCCGATAACTGCGTTCCCCTTCTTCTTCCAGAAGCCCCTTCGCCAGAATGGGCATGGAGGGATCCTTTGCCTGCAGGGTCACCTGTCCCGTATCAATATCAAAGGAGATGTCATCGGTAAAATAAGCGGATAACAGCTCTGCATCCCCGTATAAGCAGCCGTTGATGCTTTCCGCCTCCGCAGGCAGCAGCACCTCATAGCCGTTGAGGGTCGCCTCCGCCTCCCCTGCCCGCAGGGAAAGGGTTTTCCCTTTGTAGGCGATCTTCGTTTCCTTCGTCTGTCTGTCCCATTCCACGGTGCCGCCCAGCCCCTCCATCACATTACGCAGGGGCAGCAGCAGCCGCTCCGTCTCGCCGTAATATAAGGGGATGTTTTCCATATCCGTCAGGGTGGTCTGGCTGCCGTCAACGGAAACCACCGCTCCATTCTCCTTCTGAGGCAGATCTATCTTCATTTCATCAGGTCGGGTCAGCTGAATGGCGATCCCGATGGCACCTGCCAAAAGGATGGTGCCTGCCGCCATGATGACCGTCAGCTTCTTGATCGTCATAGTATTCCTTCTTTCTGTCTCTCGTTCAGAAAGCATACCATAAAACCGCTCCCTTTGCAATCCATAGGGGAAAGGCTTAATCAACTTGTCATCTTTCCTCCTGCGCCCGTTCCTGTCTCAATCAGGTATCCTTTCGCAGGATCTGCAGATATGCTTCATAGGAAAATACACGGTTTCTTGCCGCAGTGGTTGTCTCCCGCAGGATCCCCAGCTCCACAAGCTTTTTCA
>JAUNCB010000154.1 GCA_030526765.1 Bacillota bacterium | reverse complement strand
GTTCATATACAATTTCCGCCTCATTCGTTTCATAGCAGCGCAAAAAGGCGTCCTCCAGCTCCTGATAAGTAAACCCCCAGTCCGTCTTCAGAACATCGAAACAGGAAGGGTCTTCCCAATATCTCCTGCGGAAATAGGAACGGCAAATGCTTATATCATTATCCATTGCCTGCATATCGACACCCAGCGGTGACTGAAAGGGCATGGATTCCAGTAATTTCTGACAGAAGCTGTGGATGGTTGAGATCTGCATCTGCCCGGAAACCTGAATCAGCTCATCCAGAAAGGCCTTTTCCTCTTCGGTTGCTGCATTCTGTCTTCTCTTCGCCAGTTCCTCATCCAGTCTCTTCTTCATTTCCTGTGTGGATTTCACCGTAAAGGTGATGGCAACCAGCTTTTCGGGAGGGCAATCACCGGAAACCAGCTGATTTGCGATTCTCTGGATCATGGTATAAGTTTTTCCCGCTCCTGCGCCTGCCTCCACAAGATAGTTTACTTTAAAATTTACATTGGTGCCCTTTGCTTCCAGTTCATCTCTGATCGCTCTTTCACTTGGTGTCATATCATTCCCCCTCCTTTCCACTCATAGGGCAGATTGATGTCAGCCTGCAGTATCTGCTGCAGCCTGCAAAGATTTTTGCCCGTTCCGCTTCCTCTGCCAGCTCCAATGTTTTTCCGTCTGCCGCAAAGCGGAAGCCGGGTGCTGCCTCCAACGCTCGTTCCTCCTCATCCAGCCATTCCAGAAGCCCATGGATCAGTTTTTCACTACGATCCGGTGTCTCATTGCCGGAAAGGTATTTTGCACCTGCCTCCAACATCAGATATCCTGCTTTTGCCGCCTCATATTTTCCTTCTTCCAGACTTTTCAGTGCCAGAGGGTACAGATAATCCTGCAGATGCAGTTCTCTGTCCTTCTCCATCTTATTGACATCGCCTGTCTTATAATCCAGAACAACGATCTCTCCCGCTTCGCCATTTTTCCCTGGCAGTCTGTCCACACGGTCGATGCTGCCCTGCAGCCGAAATTCCCTTCCGTTTACAGAAAGCTTCAGCCCTTCCTGTTCCACAGTATCATCAGAAGTACCAAACCGCTTTTCCGTGGCAAGCACTGTGCGGTTTTCTCTTTGTGTCCATGTTATCGCATCCTCTATCATCTGCTTCGCCCATGCCTGATCCGCATCCATTAGTTCCTTTCTTGTGGGCGGATTTTCTCGGATGACCTTTTCCAGAGATTCCTTGAAAAGTCGTTCCAGTTTTTCCTTCCCTGCCGCTGTATTCAGGTCTGTATTTTTCGGATCCTGTGCATAGAAATTTTCCAGCACCTCATGACAGAAGCTTCCCATAGTATTGCGTTCCAGCCAGCGGTCTTCTCTGCGGCGAGAGGGCTCGTCGACATACAGCCCCAACATCTTCTGCATATAAAACTGGAACGGACATTTCAATGCCGTTTCCAGAGAGGAAGGCGAAAATACGAAATCCTTCAGCTTTTCCTTCAATGGCATTTTTTCTGCCAGCATCGGCAGTGCATCTGCTGCATCCGCCATTTTCCGATCCTGCTTCAGAACACATTCCTCTGCAATATACTGATCCCCTGCGGAAAGGGCATCCTCTGTCAGATATGTGATTCTTTTGATATCAGGCATTCCCGCCGTTTCATGGAGTCTCCGATACAGGGGCGACGGCAGAATCTCAATATTTCTGTCGCTGTCGAAATCGGGATAGGTAAAGGTAAACTGTGCCGAAGCCTGTTCTTTTATCATAAGGAGATACCGATAAAGCATTTCCTTTTCCCTGTCTGTTACCGTCTTCATGGAAGAGAATGCTTTTTTTCTCTCCGCATCCAGAAGAATGGGCGATTCTTTTCCCCCCTGAATGGAATACCTTTCGTTCCCGATCACATAAATATATTTTCTTCCTGTACAAAGTGCCTGAAGCAAGGGCATGCAAAAAACGCTGCCCGCCTCTGCATTTCCCGCCATATAGGTTTCTCTTTCCATCCGACAGATCACTCTTTGCAGCAGCGTTTCCCCCTGCTGCAGCTTCAGCACACGCTGCACCGCCGCCATTGCCTTTCCATAAGCCTCTGCTTCTCCCGATATACTGCGATTGGAAAAGGCCTCTAAAAATGACAGCATCGTTTTTTTCTGTTCCTCCAGAGAAGCACTTTCCCCGGGCTGCACCACAGCAAACAGCAGATCAAAAAAGCTGTCCCATTCCTGCAGGATTTCATCCTCTGGCTTTTCGGGATCATCTGCAGCAAACGCTGTTACCATTCGGTATCTTTCCCTGTCGCCCCAGCCGATTTTTGCTTTCCGCAGACGGTATGCAAGCCCATAAGCACCACTTTTTATGGTAAGGGTGCCGTTTTCCAGCATTCTGCTGATTTCTTCCGCATTGAAATCCCCCTCGGGCAATGCCTGAATGCACTGCAGCATATAATATAGTCTGCTCCCCTTTGCCGAAACACCATTCGACAGCGTAACAGGAATTCCGTATCGGCCTGCTGTTTCCTGCAAAAGCGGCGCATATTCCGCAGAAAGATAAACGATCGCCGTTTCCTCAAAGGGACGTCCTTCCGCTGCGATATCCCGAAAAACGCTGCGCACCTCCGTACTCATACCACGGCAGGCAAAAAACCGACTGTCTTTCAAACTCTGTTCGATCTCCACCCTGTCATTATTCGGTTCCATGCTGTCTTTGGGCTTTTCTGCACCCGCAGGAATCCCAACCGAAAGCACCTCCAGTCGGTCTTCTGTATACATACGCAGAAAACGCTGCTCCAGCGGTGTAAAAGAAAAGGCCCCCAGCGTAACAAAATGTGCTGCTTTTTTTCTGCACTGCCCTGCGTCCATCAGTTCTATTGCTTTATGAAACAGATCTGACCGCTCCAGATCGTTTCTTTCCTTTTTCACCGTCTGAACGGCTTCCCGCAGCTCCTGCAGTTCTTGCTGCTTTTCATTCCCCGCGAAATCATTCGCTTCAGCCATTTCCATTTCCTGCAGCACCCCATGAATGATCTCTGCCGCTGCCATTGTTTTTGCGTAGGGGCTGCCAAAAAATCCAATTTTGTTCTGCTGCTTCAGCACCTCCAGAAGTAACTCTGCCGCTTCATTTTTCTCGATATATTTTGCGCCGCCCTCCTGCTCCAGAACAGTGCTGCACACATCCAGTGCCAGAGAAAGCGGCGATTCCGCATGCACACCAATCAGAAGCCCTTCCTTTGCACATTCTGCAAGGATCCGCCTTCCCAGCATCCTGTTTTCGCAAAGAAACACCGTTTCCTCAGGCATATATTCAGAAAATTTTGCCCTTAATATTTCTGTAATCTGCATTCGATCCCTCTTCTCTTGTATTCCATTTTTATCCATATAGTATCAGTATACCTTTTCTGCCCCAGGTGGTCAAATGATACACCTGTTATCTCAATTTTTTCCGAAAATTCTATCTGCTCGTCAAATTTGATCTTCTCCTCATGGCATAATGATTTCAATCAAATAAAAAACCGAAAAACAGATACCGTAACTATCTATATTATAAGGAGGAAACACCATGAAACCGCAGATTCTTTCATCCATAACCATTCAACAGGCATATCAGAACATCACTCAGGCGATCCAGATCTATTTTCAAAAGGACAGATACGGAAACTATCAGATGGAACGCCGCCGTGCCCGCCCCATTTGTCTGATGGGTCCTTCCGGCATCGGCAAAACAGAGATCGTCCGTCAGGCTGCCATGGAAAATAATCTTGCTTTTCTTTCCTATTCCATCACTCACCATACCAGACAAAGCATCATCGGTCTGCCACGGCTGATCGAAGGGCAGGCAAATGGTTCCCGTTGCTCCATGACAGAATATACCATGAGCGAGATTATCGCCCAGATCTATCAGACCATGGAAGAAAGCGGAAAAAAAGAGGGCATCCTGTTTCTGGATGAATTCAACTGTGTCAGCGAATCCCTTCGCCCTATCATGCTGCAGCTTCTGCAGGATAAGTCCTTCGGTCCCCATCCGATTCCCGATGGCTGGATGCTGGTACTGGCAGGCAATCCGCCAGAATACAACCATGCCGCAAATGATCTGGATGCAGTGACTGCCGACCGCATGCGCATTCTGCATATCGAGCCGGACTATCCTGCATGGCGGGATTATATTACAAAGCACAATGTACACCCACTGATACTGTCCTATCTGGATAATCATCCCGAGCATTTCTATATCTGTCAGCGTACAGAAAAG
>JAUNCB010000153.1 GCA_030526765.1 Bacillota bacterium | reverse complement strand
TGTCCCCGTTTTTCTCATCGCTGACCTGATCCATCACATAAAGGGTATCGCCCCCATCGTGATAAATAGGCTCAAAAAGGGAGACAGGGTCCTGAATGGCATCCATGGCCATCACCACGCTTTCTCTGCTCATGCCCAGTTCTCTGGCAATCTCCTCCACCCCAGGCTCCCGCTCCGTTTCCGCCATAAGCCTTTCTTTCACCTGCAACGCCTTATAGGCCGTATCCCTCAGGGAGCGGGATACCCGAATGGTATTATTATCCCGCAGGTAGCGGCGTATTTCCCCGATGATCATGGGGCAGAAATAGGTGGAGGGCATCACATCCATGGTGATGTCAAAATGGTCGATAGCCTTGATGAGCCCGATCACCCCGATCTGAAAAAGATCATCCATATTTTCATTGCGGTTTTCAAACCGCTTGATGATGCTCAGCACCAGTCTGAGATTTCCCTCGATGAGCTGCTGCCTTGCCCCCTCATCTCCTGCCCTGCATTTTATGAAAAGTGCCTTTGCCTCCGCTCCTGTCAGAAAGGGCAGATTTGCCGTATTGACACCGCTGATCTCCACCTTGCCGTAATAAGCCATCCTCTCACTCCATTCGTTCAAAGATTCCTTATTACCATTTCCTTTCAGCAAAAAATTTATACGGAACAAATCTCGCCAAAAGCCGTATAAAATCCACCCTGCCCTGATACAATAAGAAAAAAACAGAAGGGAGACATTCCATGCAGCTTACGGAAAACCATGCACTCCTGCCCAACCGCCAGCCCCGACGGGAAAGCACCCATATGCAGAAAAAAGGCGGCCGCAGCGGGGTACAGCAGTATCTGGATCGGGGCTTCGGGAAAACCATCAATACGGATTTTGAGCCCCTCCATTATCGGGACATATAAAAAAGCATTTCGCTTGGCGAAATGCTCCGCCTGCGGCGGGTCGCTTGCGACAAACTACCTTACCGCCGCAGTGCGATCCCCCGGAGGGTTTTTGCTCTTAGGAAAGACTTTTACGCTTTAGCGTAGAACGGTCTTTCCTATAGAGTAAAAAAGGGCGAATCTCGCCCTTCCTACATCATTTTGCTCATTTCCTTTTGCAGCCGCTTCATGATCTTTTTCTCCAGTCGGGAAATGTAGGACTGGGAAATGCCCAGGAGGTCTGCCACCTCCTTCTGGGTCTTTTCCTCCGTTTCGGGAAGGATGCCGAAGCGCATTTCCACGATGCGCCGTTCCCTTTGGCTCAGCTTTTCCATGGCATCATTCAGGAGATTTCTGTCCACCTCTTCCTCGATCTGACGGGTGATGACATCGCTCTCCGTCCCCAGAATATCCGAAAGAAGGAGTTCATTCCCCTCCCAATCCACATTCAAAGGCTCATCAATGGAAACCTCCGCCTTGGTTTTGCTGTTGCGCCGCAGATACATCAGGATTTCATTTTCGATACAGCGGGAGGCATAGGTGGCAAGCTTGATCTTCTTATCCACCTTAAAGGTATTGATGGCCTTGATGAGCCCGATGGTGCCGATGGAGATAAGATCCTCCACATTGATGCCCGTATTTTCAAATTTGCGGGCGATATAGACCACCAGACGGAGATTTCGCTCAATGAGGACGGATTTCGCCGTCATATCCTCCTCGCCCCCCAGCTGCTCCAGGAGAAGGGCTTCCTCCTCTGCCTTCAGAGGAGGCGGAAACACATCACTGCCCCCGATATAAAATACCCCTTCGCCGCTTTTTCTTCTCTTTCTGATAAAATTTCTCAATAACCGCTCTGCATGATATTTCGCCAGAAACAGCAGATAATTCCATTCCTTCATCCTCATTCCTCCTCCAACAGAACGGGCGGCACAATGCCCTCATATGCCCCCGTAAAATCCTCGCCGCTGATGCCCACAAAAATATCCCTGTGGGTGATGGTTTTTTCTCCATAGGAAAGGAGGAGCTTCTCCGCCCGTATGCCCCAGAGCCTTCCCTCGGGGTTGCCCAGACTGGTGAAGGGAAGCCACTCCAGCCCCTCCCGTCTGCCCGAAAGGAGGCGCACCTGCTCCCCTTTTGGAAAAAGGGGTAACACCGCCGAAAGGGCTGTCACCGCCACGCCTCTCCCCTCCTTTCTGAGACCGTTCCCCGTATCAATGAGAAACCGCCCCTCGATGCCCCTGCCCTCATAGAGCAGGCGAAAGGTGCAGTATTCCCTCCTTCTCTGGATATTTGCCGTAAGCCAATGCTCCGCTTTTTTCAGGGCAAGATAGGAAAGCCCCATGCTCCATGGCAAAATCCACCACGGGGCTGTTCGCTCCACCACCAGCCCCTGCCCGAACAGCCGCTGAGACTGGGTAAAGGTGAAAAGCAGCTCCGTGCCGCCCCCCAGCAGAAAGGATGCCGCCCAGCCTGCGCCCCAGAGCCGCAGCCAGTTTCGTCCGCTTTTCGGGTGATAGGCGGCAAAGAGCCCCATTGTCAGAAGAAAGGCAGAGAGGAAAAAGCCGCCGCTTTCCCAAAACAGGCAGAGCCAGAGGCAGTAACATAATGCCGAAAGAAAGCCCCCCAGAAAAAGCCGCCACCCCTTTGCCGAAAAGCCCGCAAGCCGCCCTGCCATCCACAGAAGCAGGGCATCCATCCCCCATGTCACCAGAAAAATCACATCTATGTATACTTCCATAAAAGTCCTCCATGATTCTGATTATAGCGGGAGGGGGCGGCGAAACCTGTCACTTTTCCGCCCTTCCAATAAAAAAAGTGCCGACAGCCATCGACACTTCTTTTTTGCTTTATTCTGTTTCGCAGACATTGGGTCTGTCGGGGAATACGATCATCCCGTAGCCCTTCAGGGCGGAAAGCTTTGCCATGAGGGCTTCCGTTCCCGCTTCCTTCTGATATTCCATTTCTTCTTTATAGAGGGGCAGCACACAGTAAAGATTGATCTGGGTGCCGTCCTCCGTTTTCAGGATGCTGATGCTTTCCTGCAGTGCCCCCAGCATGGCGCCGCAGAGCTTTGTGGTTTTATCGTAGGGCACACATTCCGCCGAATTGGGCAGGGTATGTCCCCAGCCCAGCCATGTTTTGAATTCATGGGGGAATCTTGCCAGATATTTGGTCAGCTTCACAGGCCACCAGAGGAAATCGGGCACATCCTTGTCCGTTTCATAGCCTGTCAGAATATCCCACTCCGCAGGCAGGAAGAGCAGCAGCTCCGCCCGCTCCAATGCCTGATATTTGGGCAGGAATTCCTTGGGCAATGCCATGGGCAGAGCACTCATCCCTGCCGTATAGATCACATGAAAATCCTGCTTGGTGGGGGCTTTCATGACAAATACGCTTACATTGAGAAATTCCGAATCGATTTCTCTGTAGACTCTGGTTTCCCGATTGGGAAAGCAAGCCTCCATATGGGCACAGATCTCCTGCTCATAGGGGGTAACGGCGGCAGGTCTGCGCTCCGTTCTTTCCGACAGCTCGCCGTATTCATATACAGAATTTTTCTTTTCCTCTGCCATGCCTTACGCCTCCTTGCCGAAGAGAGCCCCTGCAAATTCCGCTGCATGGAATTTCTGCAGGTCGTGGATGCCCTCGCCTACGCCGATATAGCGCACGGGGATCTTCAGCTCGCTCTTGATGGCAACCACGATACCGCCCTTTGCCGTACCGTCCAGCTTGGTCAGCACGATGCCTGTGATATCCGCCACCTCCTGAAAGAGCTTCGCCTGCTGCAGTGCGTTCTGCCCTGTGGTGGCATCCAGCACCAGATAAACCTCTTTATGAGCCGCAGGATATTCCCGCTCAATGACACGGGCGATCTTTTTCAGCTCCTCCATCAGATTCTTCTTATTATGCAGACGGCCTGCTGTATCGCAGATGAGGATATCCGCATTCTGCTTTCTGGCTTCATGAACTGCATCGAACACCACCGCCGCAGGGTCGGAATTTTCCGCCTGCTTGATGACGGGAACGTTGTTGCGTTCGCCCCAGATCTCCAGCTGATCGATGGCTGCCGCACGGAAGGTATCCGCCGCCGCCAGCATCACCTTTTTGCCCTCTGTCTGATAATTATGGGCAAGCTTACCGATGGTGGTAGTTTTACCCACACCGTTTACACCGATCACCAGCAGTACGGAGGGATTGGGCAGGCTTTCCGCCTCCTCTGCCCCCTCCGAAAGAATTTCTGTGATCTCGTCAATGAGCATATCCTTGATGGCAGCGGGGTCTGTGGTACGTTCTCTTTTTACCCGCTTCCGCAGATTTTCCACGATATCCATGGTGGTCTGC